>JAPUJS010000295.1 GCA_027296045.1 bacterium
TCCACCCCACCGGAATACAGGAGACAGGAGACAGGAGACAGGAGCCCCACCCATTCACCTCCTCCTGTATTCTGTCTCCTGTATTCTGTCTCCTTGGAGGTGGTTAGGAAAGGGAAGGGGAAGCTCACCCCGCCTCGCCCACATGCACCTGTTCCAGATCGATCTCCCGGACCCGTCTCAACAATTCCGTATGGTCTGATCGCGCCAATTTTGGGTCGATCTCCAGCAAATCTCGGGCTTCCTGCCTGGCCTGTGCAATCAGATCTCCATCCTTACCCAAATCGGCAAACCGAAATTCCGGAAATCCCGCCTGCCGGGTCCCAAAAATCTGCCCCGGTCCCCGAATCCGTAGATCGGCCTCGGCAATTTCAAAACCATCTGTTGTTCCGGAAATCGCATCCAGCCTGGCCCTGGCAACCCCCGAAAGCCCGTCTTTGGGATCGGCAATTAAAATACAATAGGAGGCGTGAACACCCCGCCCGACGCGCCCCCGGAGCTGGTGCAATTGTGCCAGCCCAAACCGCTCGGCGTGTTCCACCATCATCACCGTGGCATTGGGCACATCCACCCCCACCTCCACAACGGTTGTCGAGACCAGCACCTGAATCTCCCCCTTTCGAAATCCGTCCATCACCGCCTCCTTATCCCCCCCACCCATCCGACCGTGTAAAAGCCCCAAACTCAGACCTTGCAGCGGGCCGGCCTGGAGATCCTCAAAAGCCTCTGTCGCGGCCTGGAGATCGCTTTGGAGGGAGGCTTCCACAAGCGGGAAAACAACATAAGCCTGTCTCCCTTTTTCTACCTCCGTGCGCACAAATTCCAGTGCCTTGGCACGGTCGGCTGCCAACCGCCAACCCGTGCGCACCGGCTGCCGACCCGGCGGCAATTCCTGGAGTAGTGTGACGTCCAAATCGCCATACAGGGTGAGTGCCAGCGACCGGGGAATCGGCGTTGCCGTCATCACCAGCAAATGCGGCGAAGCTCCCTTTCCCCGCAACGTGGACCGCTGCACCACCCCAAATCGGTGCTGTTCGTCCACGACCACCAGACCCAAATTGGCAAACCGCACATCTTCTTGCAACAAGGCGTGCGTCCCCACCACCAGCCGGGCAGTTCCCGATTCCAGATCGGCCAGCACACGGCGGCGTTCGGCAGCCCGCAATCGCCCCGTCAAAAGATGTATATCCAGACCCAACTCAGAAACCAGCGTTTGCAGGGTCGCCGCATGTTGCTCTGCCAAAATCTCGGTCGGCGCCATCAAAACGGCCTGGGACCCCGCATCGAGTGCCGCCATCATCGCCAGAACCGCCACCACCGTTTTCCCCGACCCCACATCGCCCTGGAGCAATCGGTGCATCACAAAGGGACGTTTCAGATCCCCGTCGATCTCTTTTTGGGCGTGAAGCTGGGCACGCGTCAGCTCAAACGGCAACGCCTTCATCAACGCCTGCCGGAGCGGCCCGGCAACGGTCAGCGGACGTGTGCTATCGTTCTTTCGAGCCTGCTGTATCCCCACCAGATATAACTGTAAAAAAAGCAATTCGTCAAAGGCCAGCCGTTTTCTGCCTGCTTCCACATCGGCCATCGACCCGGGAAAATGGAGCAGCCGAACCGCCTGGCTCAATCCCAGGACCCCACACCGATCCCGCATCGCCTCCGGCAGCGGATCTACCAATTCTTGCGTCGCCTGTTCCAATACCTGATAAATCAACCGACGCATCCCCCGCGACGTCATTCGCTCGGCCTTCATCCTGGCCGTTGTCCGATACAGCGGAATAATCCGTCCGGTATGCACCCGGTCTTCGTCCTCTTCGCCCGAAAGCACCTCCACCTCGGGATGTACCATTTGCAACTGATTTCCAAAACGCGTGAGCTTGCCCCCGGCCGCAACCAGGTCCCCGGGGCAAAATGCCCGCCCCAAAAACCGATACCCCGAAAACCAGACACACTGCACTTTGCCCGTGCCGTCCCACAATACCACCACAAACCGGGGACGCGTAGCACGCACCACTTCTGCAGAAACCACCTCCCCAACCACGGTTACCTCCTGCTCCAGCGGCAGATTGGCAATCCCTTCCTCGCAGGATCGATCCACATACCGGGCGGGCAAATACAACAAGAGATCGGCCACCGTCTCGATGCCGACCTCTTTGAGCAGGGCTTCTCGTTTGGCACCAATACCCCGCAACGTGGCGACTGGAATTTGTAATTCTGGCAGCATGGGCTTATTTTAGGAAGACGATTCTTACAAATGCGTTTAAAATTCAATGCGTTGTGCGAATATAGACAATCCCTTTCAGACCGTCAAGGCGGCCAGCCGGGCTTTTCCCTTGACCCCGTTCTGACCTGGCCGTATATTCGCACAGAACTGGCTGAAAAACAGGGATTTGAGTCCACCTGCCCCGTCTTAAATCGCACCCTCATCAGCGCCACCGGATCGTCCTTTCCATCTTTCCATCTCTGACTTTAAATTCACCATGTTTGAAACCACCGTCCAGGGTCTTTTTATCGACCGCAAAACCGGTGAATTTCTCACCGTTTTAAAAGAAACCGACGGGGACAGGACCGTGCCCATCTGGATCCAGTTTAACGACATGCTGGCGATGGCCAAAGAACTGTCCGGAGATGACTTCCCTGTGCCTCCCCGTCCCCTCACGCACGACCTGGCCAGAGAGATATTGACCAGCCTAAATGCCCGGGTCACCCGGGTCCGGATCGTCAACCTGGACGACCACGTCTACCACGCCCAGCTCGAACTGGACACCGATACCAACCACCTCGAATTGGACGCCCGTCCCAGCGACGCCATTGTCCTGGCGCTCAAATTTGAGGCACCCATTTTTGTAACCGATAAAGTGATGGAACAGCATCGGCACCTCACCATTCAGGCCGGACAAACGCCCAAAAGCCTGTTGGACCGCTTACAACAATTCCGTCCCGAAGATTTCATGTTTTTTAGATAGGATGAAGTTCCGAAACGCGAAACCGCTGTATGTCAAGGAATCCCCATTGACCCGTTTTTTAATCCTCATAATCCTCCTGGCCACCACAACTGCATTTGCTCAGGCCCCCGCTCTCATTTTCAGCCAGGATGCGGAAACGCAGTTTCAACGTGCTCTTGCTCGCTACATCCGGGGCAAATACCAGGACGCCCTGTTAGGATTCCAGAAATCCCTCGAACAACTGCCGCCCAACCAGCGCACCTCTGCCGTTCGGCTCATGATTGCCAGGAGCCACTACAAGCTCCAAGAATATAGCATGGCCATTGCCACGGCCGTGGAACTCCAGTTGCATTTTCCCTACAGCCGATACCTGCCCAACTCCGACATGGTGATTGGTGATTGCTACTTCCACCAGGGCCAGACCTATGCAGCCGCCGCACAATATGCCCGCATTTTGACCAGCAAAGCCGATTTGCAGCTCAAATCCCGGTCTGCCGACCGCCTGGGCCAGATGGCTGGCACCGGCAAATTGACCGACCGAGCAGTGGAAAGCCTTCAGTCCAATTTCGGTCGCGCCATAGTCGCAGAAGCCATCACCTTTGGAAAAGCCCGCTGGCCCATCAAGCTGGACAAACAAGCAGACGCCACCCGCCACCTCTCGCTCTTTCTCGAACAATATCCCAACGGCCAATTTGCCTCGCTTGCCAGACAAACCCTGCTGCAAACCCGCCGGTCTGCCCCACCAAAACCAGCATCGGTATTCGCAACCCCATCCCAGATAGACCCCACGGAACTCCCTCCGAAAATCACAGAAGAACCCACCAACGCCCGATTCAAAATCGGGATCATTGCCCCCCTGGGCACGCCTCCGGGAGAAGAACTTCGGGACGGCATCCTGTTGGCTCGCGAGCTCAACCCGCTCTCCTCTCACGATCAGGTTGCACTGATCTTCGAAGACTCCGAAGGCGATCCCATCCGCGCAGCCAAAGCCGCCCAGCGCCTCATCGACCAACACGACATCATCGCCATCATCGGTGCGCTGACCAGTGCGGAAACCACTCCCCTGGCCACCCTCTTGAGCGCCAAAAAAATTCCCCTCATTGCGCCGACGGCTTCAGACGACGGCATCGCGTCCCTTTCTCCCTATATTTTTCAGATGAACGCCACCCCCGGTGCCCAGGGCCGTCGGCTGGCCGATTACGCCGTGCGCAAACTGGGTCTTCATACCCTGGCCACCCTGGCCCCGCGAGACCGCTATGGCACCCGAATCTCAAAAGAATTCACCGCCCGGGCCGAAGGGCTCGGTGCAGAAGTCATCATCCAGGAATGGTACGAAGAAGGCACCACGGACTATCGCAACCAGTTCATCCGCATCCGACAGGCCGGACTGGCCCTTCGCCCGCCCGACGGCTTTGCCGCCGAAGTCGATTCCCTCCTCTTAGGCGACATCCGTGTGATGCCCCCGCCCCCGGTCCCGGTAGACCCCGACACCGTTCAGCCCGAAGTCGTCGAAACCCTGGACGGTCTGCTTGTGGCAGGAGGACAGGAAGACATTCTCTTGATTGCCCCCCAGTTTCATGCCGCATTAATCGCTGCCCAAATCCTCGGCAGTGACGGCTGGAACAGCCCCAATGTGGCCCGCGATGGCGGCAGTTATGTGGACGGTGCCACCTTTGTCGCCAAATATTATGACCAGAGCAGCCTCCAATCCGTTCAGGATTTTGTAAACGCCTACCGCTCCCGTTTCGGGAAAGACCAGAGTTTTGTCGCCGCCCTGGGCTACGACGCGATGCTGGCCATTTTAAAGGCCCTTGATCGAGGCGCACGCAACCGGGAAGACCTCCGCCAACGCCTGGAAAGCCTCTCGGACGTCCCGGGCGCAATTGGCAAAATCGCCTTCAGCAAAGGGGACCGGGAAAATTCCTGGATGTATCTGCTCACCATCGAAAAAGGCCGCATCAAACCCCTGCTCGAAGACGAATTCGACACGCCCTAACGCAAGATATATCTCATCCTAAAAGGCGACGGGATTTCCTCATCCGGTCGCCTTTTCCATTTTTAATTCCTATCTGGCACTCCAATTGCACATCGGCTTGTCTCCTTCCAAACCCTCCGTCCAATTTGTCAACTGGGTACAAACACTTATGTCGAGGAGACAACCCCATGCACGTGCATCCTTTTCAAGTTTCCACATTTCTCCTGCACATTTTGTTCTCCTATCTGCTGAGTATCCCCCTTCCCCTCCACGCTCAGATCGACCTCGACCCGGAAGAAGCCGAAGCCTTTGCCGAAGTCCAGGAACGCCTGGAAGGCACCCGCCTCAATCCCAACTTAGCAACCGTCAAAGACCTTCAGATTTTCCCCTGGATCTCCAAACCCCTCGCCCGTCAAATCGTCGCCACCCGAAAAAAAAAGGGCCTGTTTCGCCGCCCCCACGATCTCCTCAACGTGCCGGGGCTATCCCCTGACCTGGTCGACCTCCTCGAACCCTACCTTTCTTTCTCCACCCCCACCCGGCGTACGTTCCGAACCCGATGGCGCCTCCATCGTCCGGCGGGCACGACCTGGGAAAACGGGCGAATTTCCCAGCGGTCGGAAATCCAAATAGCCGATGGCTTAACCGGGTTTTTCCAAACCGAACGGGACCCTGGAGAATCCACGTTCACCGATTTCTGGTCGGGCTACCTGCATCTGACTCCTAACTTCAATCATACCCAGCTGCTGATCGGCGACTTCCGTCCCACCTTTGGACATGGCCTTCTCTTTAGCAGTCGCAGTCGCTCCGCCTCGGGACTTACCTGGGCAAACACATCGAGCCGATCTCCCGCTGGATATCGATCCGCCGGAGAAAACAGTGCCCTCCGGGGCCTGTTGCTCACTTCCCAGACAGGCAGCTTCACCGGAACCCTGATGTTTACCCGCACCGCCCGAGATGCCACGATTGATGATACGGGAAAAGCGTCTATCCGAACAAGTGGACGTCATGTGACACCCAACGAGCAAACTCGAAAAGACGCCTTAACAGAACGCCTCACAGTCCTCCATCTAACCGGACCTCTTCCGGCAGGCAAGATTGGCCTGACAGCCGGTCGTGCCGTGCTGACACATCCCCTCGCATCCGGCATCCCGAAACACCACCGGTTCATTGGCATCGACTGGCAAACTGCGACCGACCGGGTTGTACTTTACGGTGAAATTGCCAGAAGCCAGTCTCAAATCGCCTGGCTTACAGGCGGACAGTTTACCTTAAAAAATCTTCGGATCGTCATCCTCACACGTCACTACGAACCCGAATTCAAAACCCTTCACGGTGCCCCATTTTCAGTTTACCGCGGAACCAATGAATGGGGATTGTTTCTCGGAACAGTCTGGAAACCCCACTCTCAAACACGCCTAGAATGGAGCCTGGATCGGTACGGCCGACTTCGCCCGGAGCCAAACACGGCCTTACCCGCCAGAGGCGAACGCTTCAAACTTGGCCTGAACCACAGACTGTCCCGTGCCTGGACGGTTGCCTTAACAGTCAGCACCCAGAAAAAATCCGAACCTGCCGATCTCGATCTTCGCAAACGCCTGCGCCTGCGCCTCACCGGTCGCCTCACCAAATTGCGCATCAGCGGCTGGGCGGAAGGCTCTCAAAACCGATCCTCGCCAAAGCAAAAACAAAGAAGAGCCGCAGGCCTGGATCTTCGCCTGGGCAAACGCAAGGGTTTCTCGCTTTCCGCCTGGGCAAACCAGTATCGCACAACAAACACTCCGATCTACACGCTAATGCCCGACGTCTGGAACGGCACCGGCCTTCAACCACTCATAGGAGGTGGCAAAACCGCCGGGATACGTCTGGGCTGGTCGGGTTCCCATATGCGATTTAGCCTGAGGAGTACGTTCAGACGTTCCCGATCAAAAACAACAACCACCTGGACGGCACAGGTGGATCTGGGAACATTGCATTGACGGGTCATTCAGAACCCCGTATATTTCGAGGAGTAAACAGATAACAGACAGGCAAAGACAGTTTTTCACGACCATGTTCGGCAATCTCGCCGTTGGACTTTTTCTGGCGATGGTTGTTACACCGGCTTTGCTTGACGCGCCGACAACGCGGCATCTGATTCTTGGCATTTCCGGTGTGGTTATGTCGGGGGCACTTTCCATACCATCGCCCTCTCTCCCTTCCGGGCACCTCACTTTTCCAATCCCAACACACCATGCCCATTAAATTTCTGCACGTAGCAGACACCCACATTGGTGTCGAAAACTACGGCCGGCTCGACGCGGGCACTGGCCTGCACACCCGGCTCCAGGACTTCATCAAAAGCCTCCGATTTGCCTTTGAAGAAGCCCTGAAAGAAAACATCGACCTGGTCATCTTTGCCGGCGACGCCTACCGGTCTTGCGACCCCACGCCCACCCACCAGCGGGAGTTTGCCTCGCTCATTCGGATGGTCTCTGCCGAAAAAATTCCTGTCGTCATGGTCACCGGCAACCACGACAACCCGGTCGCCTTTGGCAAAGCCTCCTCGGTAGACATCTTCGGCACGCTCGGCACCGAAGGCGTCTATGTCCGCACCAAGGATGACCTCATCCGCATCCAAACCCGATCGGGGCCCATCCAGGTGGCCTGTTTGCCCTGGCTCAACCGCAGCCACCTGGTCGCCCGAGGCCCTTACCAGAATCTAAATCAGGAAGAAATTGTCGAAAAACTCCAGGATCTGGGTGCCGAAATCATCGATGCTCTTGCCGCTCGTGTCGACCCCGAAATCCCGGCCGTACTCAGCGCCCACATCACCGCCTCGGAAGCCACGTTTTCCGGTTCCGAACAAACCGCCATCATCGGCCGTGACCCTGTCTTCCTCACCAGTACCCTGGCCAACGCCGCCTTCGACTATGTTGCTCTGGGCCACATCCACAAATTCCAGGACGTCAACGCAGGCGGGTCCCCCCCCGTCGTCTATCCAGGCAGCATCGAACGGCTCGACTTTGGAGAAGAAAACGACGACAAAGGGGTATGTATTGTCACCATCCACGACCCGGAAGGCGACGCCCGCCGCAACGTAGAATACCGCTTTGTGCGCACGCCTGCACGCCCGTTCAAAACCTTCGACATCCAGGTCCAGGAAGACCAGGATCCCACCACAGCCATCCTGGAGGAAATCGGCCGACACACTCTCACCGACGCCATTGTCCGGGTGACCTACGACCTGCAAAGCGACCGAACCGATACGGTGGACCTGAGGGCCGTTAAAAGCGCCCTCGAAAATGCCTTCCTGGTGGCCAGCATCGCACCCAAACCCAAAACCCAGACACACCAGCGCCGGGCAAATATCACAGAAGACATGGGCTTTAAAGAAGCCCTGCATGCCTATATCCAAAACCACCCCCAACTGGAAGACCAGGAAGACGATCTGCAAACCTACGCCGCACGCCTGGAAGGCGAATTAATCGAAAAAGAAAAATAAAATAGATGGCGTTCCAGGTTGATCAACCCGGAACCCGGAATGGTTTTTATGATCCCCCTGTCCTTATCGCTCCGAAATTTCCTCAGCTACGGTGAAAACGTGCCCACGCTGGACTTCACCGCCTTTCATGTGGCCTGTATTTCCGGCCGCAACGGCCATGGCAAATCCGCCCTTTTAGATGCGATGACCTGGGCCCTGTGGGGCGAGGCCCGCAAAGCCACCACAGACCGCACGCCCAATGACGGCCTCCTCCGCATCGGTGCCACGGAAATGAATGTCGCCTTTGAATTTGACCTCGAAGGCGAGCGCTATCGGGTCTCGAGAAGCTACCGAAAAACAAGAAAAAGCAGTACCTCCGCCCTGGAACTCCAGATCTTCAGCCCCGATATCGGCGATTTTCGGACCCTGTCCGAAGGGGGCTCTGTCCGCAAAACTCAGGAACGCCTCAACGCCCTCCTGCGCATGAACTACGACACGTTTATCAACTCTGCGTTTCTCCTCCAGGGCCGTGCCGACGAGTTCACCCGAAAAGGCGCCCGAGAACGCAAAGCCATCCTGGGCGAAATCCTGGGCCTGTCCCGATACGACGATCTGGCAACCCTTGCCCGCTCACACGCCCAAACCGCCGAACTGGAATGTGCCAAAGCCCAGGACAAATTATCGGAAATTAAAACGGCCAGTGCCCAGAAAAAGGAATGGCAGCAAGGCCTGAAAAGCGTCTCCGAAGAACTGGAAATTCTCGAAAAAAACATATCCGAATCAGAAAGCCGGATCGAAACGCTTCGGGAAACCCAGGTCCACTTTGAACGACGCCGGGGCGAACGCAACTCCCTGGTAGAAGAAATGACCCGCCTGGAGGCCAACCTGAAAACGGCCCGGGAACAAACCGACGCCATGGGCAAAGAAATAACCTACAGCCAGGAAATTTTAAAGCAAAAAGAAACCATCCTGGCCCATTTTGAACAGCACCGCATGCTGCAAGAAAAGGCCAACCGATTCCAGGAAATCCTGGAATCCCTCCGACCGCTAGAACAACACAAAACCGACCTCGAAAAAGAAATCATCGAGGCACGCCACGAAGTCGAACGCCGCCTCGGCGAATGGAATATGCGGGTCTCCGACAACGAAAAAGAACTTGCCGAAGCCGAAGCACTGCTCCAAAATCGGGAGCACATCGAAGAAAAACGGAAGGCCCTTCAGGAAGCCCGCCACCAGATCAACATCCTGGAAAAAGACCGGGACAAAGACGAACTCATCAAAAGCAATATCCGCGACCTGGAACGACAGGCCGAAGCGGCCAGTTCTGCTTTACGGGTCAGCCTCAAAGCTGCCCGAGAACGTCAAAATCAGTTGGAAAGCCTTGCAAAAGAACACGACACCCGCCAACAGGCCCTCCAGGTGGTATCTCAACAAATAGAGGAGTCGCGGGAACTGGAACAAGACAGAGACCGAATCCGGGAAGCAGGCAGTACCTTCAAAAGTCGAATCGAGACCGGACAGAGCAGGCTACAAGACCTCCAAAAAGACCGCCAGGAAATCGTGACCCAGCGCAACGCCCTGCAAGACCTGCAAGAAGCCCACTGCCCCCTTTGCGGCAGCGAATTGGACGACCAACACCGCATCGAAGTGGATCAAACCCTGGCGGCAAAAAATCGGGCCAAGCAGCAAGAGATCGCCCAACTGGAAGCAGAACTCACAACGGCCCGGGCAGAACGGGAACAGCACAGACGCCAGTATCAGGAAATCAAAAACAAACTGACCGGGCTGGAACAGGCCGGCAAAGAGGCCGCCCCTCTGGAAGCGGCCTTCCAGGAAGCCCAAAAAGCGGTGGAAGAACTCTCGGGCCTGAACGAAAAAGTGACCGACCTGGAACATCAGATCCAAGATCTGCAAACCAATAGCCCCGACGCCATTGCCCTGTCCGAAGCCCGTCGGGAACTTGAAACCCTTTCCTACGACCCGGCCAAATACCGGGCCCTGCGCGACCGAATAGGAGATTTGGAAACCGTTGAAACACAACAAGCCCACCTGTCGGCCGCCGAAGAGCGACGTGAAAAAGCCGCCCGGATCCTGCCCGAATACCGTGAAAAACAGGCTCTTGCCCAGGCCTGGCTAACCGAAAAGCGCTACGGCCAACCTGCCCAGGAAGCCCTTGAAAAATGCCTCGAAGAAATTCAATCTCTCGCCTATGATTCCGAACAACACCAGGCGGTTCGGCAACAACTGGACCGCTTGAAAGATGCAATAGAACAATACGACCGCCTGCAGGCCGCCGAAACCGAAATGGCGGGCGCCCAGGCCCAGTTGGATGCTGCGCAATCCCGAATGGAAGACCTGGAAAATCGGCGGAAGGGAAACCGCGAGCGTATTTCAGAACTCGAACGCATTTTGGAACAAGGCGAGGCCGGTGCCAGAGAGGCCCGGGAACTCCAGGCAGAGGTACAGAAAAAACGAGTGTTACGGGATCGGCTGCTGCAAGAGTGGGCCGCCCTCGAAACGCGCTTCAAAGAATGCGAAGCCCGGGAAGCTGCGCTTTCCGAAGAACAGGACCGCTTCAAAAATGCCGAAAAAGAAATCCAGATCTACCGGGAATTGAACACCGCCTTCGGGAAAGATGGTATTCAGGCCCTGATTATCGAGCAGGCCATTCCCGAAATCGAAGAAGAAGCCAACCGCATCCTGGCCCAACTCACCGACAACCGCACCCAAA
>JAPUJS010000296.1 GCA_027296045.1 bacterium
CACGTGATATGTGACTGGTAGGTGCCTGACTCCCAGAGATGAATTTGCAGGCAGGCACTCAGGTATAAATACTTATTCCGGGTTTTAGATCCTTCGAGCTTTCCATTCCCCTTTCAGAAATTTCCGGGCAGTCAGAAATCCCTGGAGGGCGCTAAAGATGACCAGGGCGGTCCAGAGTCCGGTGGTGTCGTAGCCCAAGGGGAAGGCAAGCAGATAGGCGACGGGCAGGCGAATGAGCCACTGGGAGACGAGGGTGTAGATGAGGGCGGGGACGGTGTCGCCCGCGCCTTGAAGGCCGCCACCGGCGACGACGGCAGCGCACATGAAAGGTTCGGCCAGGGCGACGGCGTAGAGGTAGACGATGCCAATGGCGATGACGTCGGAGGCTTCGGTGAAGATGGCCAGGATGGGCCGGGCAAAAAAGACGACCGGGAGGCCGAAGATGGCCAGGGAAAAGACCGAGATGACCAGGGTGGTCCAGCCCCTTCGTTCGGCTTCGTCGGGATCTTTGGCACCCATGCTCTGGCCGACCAATGTGGTGGCCACGGTGCCAAAGGAGAGGGAGGTTCGGCGGACCACCCGTTCGACCTGGTTGCCGATGGAGAAGGCAGCCAGTGCGGCAGTAGAGGAGGTCGTGAGGGCGACGAATTTGAGAAAGATCAGGCCCGATCCGTTTCGGAACAGGCCCTGCAGGCCGGCGGGAATGCCAATTTTGAGGATGCGCCTGGCCAGATCCCAATTGGGGCGATAGGAGGTGTTGGGCAACAGGGTGATGGCGAAGCGGCCGCTGTAGAGGGCCCAGAAAAAGAGGGCGACGCTGAGGATCCGACCGACAATTTGGCCATAGGCTGAGCCGACCACACCCAGGCGTGGCAGTCCCCACGTGCCAAAAATGAACCCGTAACTTGCAACAACGATGATGACATTGGAGATCAGGGCGATGTAGAACGGGGTTCGTGCATCCCCGGCGGCAAAAAAGCAGGTCATCTGGGTATAGGTGAGGGCCATGAGAATGAGGCTGGCGAAAAAGACCAGGAGGTAGGGTTTGGCCAGGCCGGCGACCTCGGGGGGCACACTGAGGAAGGCGAGGATGGCAGGGGTGGCGACAATGCCAAAGAGGCTGATGCCGATGCTTAATACGGAAAGCAAGCTGAAGGCCTGTTTGGCGGTGGCGCTGGCGTCTCTGGCCGAGCCCGCCCCAATGGCCTGGGCGATCAGGGCAAAGGCGCCTGTGGTGATGGCCATCATCGTGACCATAATGACCACAATGATTTGCCAGGAGATGCCAACGGCAGAAATGGCAGTGGGACCGAGTTTGCCAACCATATAAATGGTGGCAATGCCGACCACATTGTCCATTTGGGATGTTGCAATTACCGGGACTGCGAGTTTGAAGATTTGAGGGGTGAGCGTAAAATCGATCCTGGAGGCGGGATGCATCATTGGGTTCTGAGCCAGTTGAAGATAATTTCCTGGGCCTGTTCACGCACCCCGGTATAGCTGTGATCGGCACCTTCAATGGAGGCAACACTCAGGTTGGACTGTTGGTTGGCAAGGGCTTTGAGGGCTTCATACAGTCCGCGAAAGGCCATCATGGTTTTGGCTTCCTCCGTTCCCACCGTGATCAGGGTTGGGCAGGAGACATTCGGCAGGTGGCTGAGGATGTTATAGCGGTCGGCCGGGCCGTATTTTTCCACGTATTGGGATGCTGTAGAAAGGGTGCCTGCAAGCGGGGCGGTGACGGTGAGGATTTTATCCCCCTGGCCCGCATCCACCCGGGCTTTTGCGTTTTTATACATATCGGCGAGTTTTTCGCCTTCCGGCTGGATGAGGAAATGTTCGTAGGAAAGCCAGGGCGGTGAACTCGCAACCAGACGGGTGAGCCGGGCATCCTGGGTCTGGGCCTGGTAGTAGATGGATTTCAGAGCTCCCAGGCTGTGGCCCCACAGGGCGATGCACGTGAATCCGCAGTCTGTCGCATGCGCTATCCAGGCATCCAGATCGTATCGACATTCATCGACGATCTCGCAGGCGGCCCCGATGTATTTACGGCCTGTTGGGGTTTGCGCCCGCCCGACCTCTCCGGCAGCGCCCCGGGTGTTGATCCGGTAAACAGCACAGCCTGCCTGGAGGAGGGCGACTGCACAGTCTTCCAGGAGGCCCGAAGCATAGAAATTACCACCCCGGCCGTGCACGAAAATACAGGCGTCGATGGGCAGGTCCGAGCCGGAGGTTTGAGGCCGACGCAATGTGCCGGAGAGTGTGAGACCGTCGGATGTGGATGTGTGGACGAGTTCGACCTGCATCGGGTCCTCCTACAGATACGCTTTTTTGCGGGATTCTTCCGAGACATCCCAATCCCGGTTATAGGCATAGTCGGATCGGCGGACTAGGAGCGTTCGAAGATCCTGTCGAAGTTCTTCAACGGTGGGCCGACCCACAAACCACCAGCCGTTGTAGAGTTTGTAGATGGTGCGGTCGCTATCCAGTATAAACGTGTAGGGAATGGGAATGGGGGAGTGGGCCGCATCGGTGTTGTCCACGATGTCCAATTCGTGGATGAGATGGCGCTGATCGTCGATCAGAAACGGCCAGTTCGCGCCGATTTTTTGGCGCAAGGCGCTTGTGGTTTCCCGGTCGTCTACAGAGACGGCAAGCAGTCGACAGTAGTTGACCTTGAGTTCGGGCTGCAAGTCGCGGGCATAAAGCTCCAACTGGAGCACGTCTTTGGGTCAGTAAGATCCGCGCCAGAAGACGAGGATGGTGGGCCAGTTGCCCATACGGTCGCTGAGATTTTGGACCGTGCCGTCCTGATCGGGCAGTTCAAAATTAGGAAAGGGGTTGTTGGGCTGCAGGTCTTCTCGGAGTTTCATATAGGATCTCCTTTTTTGAGTATTGTTCAGTGGCTCAGGCCGTTGCCAGAGTGGCCTGGGAGGGGGACGGTTGTGAGCACGCCGTTGCCAAGCGAAGGCATACCGGTTTCGACGCTTTGTGTCTGGATCTGAGACCGGACGGCGTCAAATGCATCTGTCATCGGAACGCTCCTGAGAGATATTGGCAACGGCCAGGTCTAATTAAATATCTCCGGGAAGTGGATTCAAGCAAAAACAGGAGTGCATTTTTCTTGACACCTTTTGGATGACCCCTTATTCTTAAATATAAGCGAAAAATTTATTTGAAGTTAACGCTTAAGCTGTCGGGGTTTCCGCACAGACACAGGAGCCATTGGTATGGCCGACACAAAAAACGTTGGACAAAGACTGGACCAGGCACTGCTTTTTGCCGAAGAACGGGACCAGGTGTTGGGGGCGTTGCGTCGGGTTGGGCAACTGGTGCTTTCCACGCTGGATCTGGATCAGATTCTGGACCGGATGAGCGAGGAGATCATCCTGAGGTCTGAATCGTCTTCTTCGGGAGGAGCGAATCTCATAGCCTAAGGAGGATAAGACGCGCATGTCTGAGAAGTCTTCTTACGATGATCGGCGAAATAGCACTCGTTTTCAATTGAATTTGCCCGCCCAGATGAATGGGGACGGATATCACAATATCGAAATGATCGATATCAGTTCTTCGGGGATACAGATTAAAACGGATGAGTTCGACATTTTCAAGGGAGAGGGGTATATCCAGAACAAACGGGGTCCATTGAAGATCTGTTTTATCGCTCGTTTGGCCTGGGCAGAACCTCAGGAGAGCGGTGGATTTTTGACCGGCTGGGAATTTGAGATGGTCGAATCCGAGGAAGAGGAAGAAAATTAAATATTGGATTGCCGGAAATAAGGCCCGACGTGAGTACGTCGGGCCTTTTCTTTTTGGTATGAGCACATTATATTGGCGGGATCACGAAGGGCCACGGAACCCCTCTCGGCTGCCCCGCCCATACGAAGGGCCACAGATCCGCCCTGCCCAACCCCTCCGGTGGGGAGGCGGTAGGTTTGGGTTGTGGTGGTGGGGATGGGTTTCGTGGGTTTCGTGACTGGGAGGAGAGAGTGGGGCGGTTCCGTGTAGTGGGTGGTTGCGTGGTAAGGGGTTTTCGTGATCCAGCAGACAATGAGGAGACCAAATATGAAAATCACAAATATTCGAGCAATCCAACACGAAGCATCCCGGGCAATTGCCGGGTGGCGGGGTTCGATTGGGCAGATCCTGGTTCGGGTGGATACGGAAGATGGGTTGTCGGGATATGGAATGGGCGG
>JAPUJS010000297.1 GCA_027296045.1 bacterium
CCTGCCTTCTTACAAAAGATGATCTGTTTCATTTTTCTTTTGTGTAAAGTCTTATTTTTTTGTATTTTCAATTTTTGTAAGCAAACACATTCAGTAACTTTTTTGGCTTTTGATCGTCTAACTCTTTAGTTTGTGGGGAAATCGGGATCTGATTGTTCTTTTGAGGGGTTTTCTATGTTTCGATGGTTTCAAATCGTTTGCCTTGTGGTGGGTCTGACGGTTAGGCTGCAGGCGCAGGAACAGAAAGAGATGCAATTGAATCTGGACGAGTGTGTGCAGATTGCGCTGGGAAATAACTCGTCTTTAGTGATTCAGAAATATACGGTGCTTATTGCGGAAAACAATGTGGTTAGCGCTCGAAGGTCGTTTTTGCCGAATACTTCGAATATTACTTTTTCAAAAACACAATCCATTACCGGACCCCGTGAGGGACAGTTTTTTGATGCAAATACCGGTTTGATTGTCTCTGCACTTGGGGAAAGCACCGTTGGTGGGTCCCAGCGGTTTAGCGTAGGCGGAATCGGTATCCCGATCTATAACGCCACGTTGTTTTCGACCCTGGCTTCGAATAAGCAGAATCTGAGATCTTCGGAGCATACCCTTTCCAATACACGTCAAACCGTGATTTTTAATGCCAAACAGGCATATTTTCAGCTTCTGACGGCGATCAAACTCCTGGAATCACAGCAGGAGCAGGTCAAACTTTCCGAGGAAAACCTGCGTCGCTCTGAGGTGCTCCAGGAAATTGGTTCGACGGCAATTTCAGAGGTCTTGAACGCCAGAGCAAACATGGCCAATGCCCGTGCGACGTTGATTCAGCGGGAGAATGACGTTGAGCAAGCACGCGTGAATCTGGCCTTTCAGTTGGGCCTGGGTACAGATGTATATATCATCCCGACCCAGTTAGATTTTTCCGTACAGTCCCTTTCTCTTTCGTTTGAAGAGGCCGCCGCGACGGCCTTGAGAGAAAGTCCGGATATGTTGAGCCGGAAATATGGCCTCCTGGCGACCCGGGAAACTCTCAAAGGTCTCCAGCGAAGTCTGTTTCACCCTCAGGTCACTGCAAACGGAAGCTATAGCTGGAACCTGAGCAACGACGATACATTTCGGGGCGTGGAAGATTTGTTTTTGAAGAATTACAGTTATAGTTTTAGTATCAGTGCTACGATTCCGCTTTATAATATTCAAGCCCGGGACAATATTAAAACGCAGAAGATTAACTATTATCGGGCCATGGAGCAGTTGGATCAGGCCAAACGTCAGTTGGCCCAGAATGTTCAGGTGACGTTTTTAAACATCAAGCGGCTGCAACGCAGTATTGATGCCAGTAAGGCCTCTGTGGAAGCCCAGGAAAAGGCCTTTGAACTGGCTCAGGAACGGTATAATTTTGGTGCCGGTACGTTTCTCGAACTGCTGACGGGACAGCGCGATTTGTTCCAAGCGCGTTCGAACTTGATTCAGAATATTTACAACTATCAGATATCTCTTGCCCAATTGCAACAGCGGCTTGGTGGGAAACCGGTTATCGCTGGACAAGGGGATGAGTAGAGACAGTTATCTCTCAGGATGGATTTTTGAATGAATGGAGGATGAATCATGAAAGGGTGCTTTCGAGTTGTCGGTCTGGTTGTTGCGGTTGCTGTGATGTTGTGTGTCGTGGCTTCCCCTGCTCGGTCCGGGGCCGGCGATTTTCTGTTTTCTAAAAAATTACACGGGATGTTTGCCGCCGGGGCCGGCGGGTTGTTGTTGAAGGCGTCGTGGGATGCGAAGAAGGATGCAAATGACAGCTATGATCTGTATCAACAATCGCTTTCTTCTACAACGGCTCGGGACTTATACGATGAGAGCAAGCGGCAGGATACGAGAAGCTTGTTGATGTTGGGCGCAGGTGTCGGATCGCTTCTTCTGGCGGTTCACCTGTTTCTGGACGAAGATGAAGATCTGCCGATGCCGGAGAAGAGAGGTAGTCTGGTGGAAGTGAAGGGGATTAAGCTGGATGTGAAGGGCGATCCGATTCTGCGAACGATGCGGGTGCAGCTTAAGAAGGGATTTTGAAGGCGGGCACGTGGGATATGAAAAAGGCCGACATCTAATAAAGATGTCGGCCTTTTTTTCTTACGCGATATTTTTAGGATCAAACTCCGAATTGATCCAGGAGGCGGTCGGCAATGATGCGACGGATCTCGTCGGATTCAAATTCACCGTTTGCCAGACGTTCGCGGGCCTGCGCAACCCGGTCTTCCCGAATGTCGGGAATGCCCCGGGCGGCATCCTGCAGCCGGTTTTGCTCGGCCTGGGCTTGCTGGGCGGTGCCGGAAATTTCTACGCTGTCTCCGGCAGGGAGGGTAGATTCTGGCCGGTCAGTTTGACCGGTGCCCCCGGGTTCGGTGCGCTGTGTGCGCTTGGATTCCGGAGATGGAGGGACGTTGTCGATGCGATTCGGCACGGCGCGTCTCCTTCGGTTTTGGGGTGGACGCGAATGGAATATCGTTTTAAAGATACGGTGGAAAACGGGGGGCGTCAAGGTTGTTTTGGCCGTTCGGAAAGAATTTCCCTTGAAACAATTGACCGAATAACAAGGGTTTATTATACTTTCAGGGTTACATATTGTCCTGGTCTCTGGTTTGGACACCCATCGGTTTCCTTTTGCGCCGTCGGTTTTTCCTGGAGTCGCGATGTTTTATCTGGCACGGGTTTTACAGTTGATTGGGTTGGTTGAAATGGGGTATGGTTTGTTTGTTGGTTTTTATGAAGCGGATATTGGGCGAGAAATCCGGTTGGCCGCCATTGGCGGGGCGTTTTTTCTGGCGGGATGGCTCGTTCAAAAGCGGCTGGGGGATTCGTGAGCCGGGCTTTCTGGTTGGTGGGATTGGTGATGATTGGGTGCACAGGGGAAGTGCGAGAAGGGCAAGCGAAAGCCGATCCAAAGCCGGCGGATCGATCTGCTGTCTATCGGGAACAGTTTGTGGAGGCTTCTCTTTCGCGATCGAAACGGGTGGATGCCGGAAGAGCTTTGCTTGGCGATGCCGAGGGGGTCTCCTTCCTGGTTGCCCAGTATGGCCGTGCACACCCGGGAGTGGTGCTGGCATTGCTGGACAGTCTGGTCCAGAGGAATCCGGGGGCTGCAGCAGAGTTGGCAACCGGATTGATGGCGTCTGTTTCGGGCGAAGAGAAGCTTCGATTCGAAGCCCTGTTATTGCAGTTGGGGCAAGCCGCTGTGACGCCTCTGGTGGCACTTGCTGGATCGGATGTGGATTGGCAGACGGTGATGCAGGCCCTGGATGCATTGGGAAAATTGAAAGCAAGAGAAGGTATTGGGGTGATGCGGGCTCGGTTGCAGGATTCGGAGGTATGGGTGCGTATGAGTGCAGCCCATGCATTGGGTGAAGTAGGCGGTGGGGATGTGGTAGAAGCCCTTTCCGAGGCGGTGTCCGATTCGGTGGACACAGTGGTTACGGCTGCCCTCATCGGTCTGGGAAGGACGGGAGATTTGCGTGCAAGAGCCGTATGTGCCCAACAGTTGTCGCATGCCAATCCAAGGGTGCGGGGTGCGGCGGTTTCGGCTCTGGCACGGTTGGGAGGGGGCGAGTCGATTCGGCTGCTGGAAGGATTGGAGGACGATGCGGATGCAGGGGTGCGGTATAAAGTACAACAGGCTTTGCAGCAACTTCGGGGGCGTGATCGGTGAAATGGGGATGGATGGTCATGGTCGGATTTTGCGTCCTGGGTTGTGGGCGCGGAACAGGTGTGTCGATCGATCTGGTGATTGGGACACCGGAGAGCATTGGGGCGC
>JAPUJS010000298.1 GCA_027296045.1 bacterium
AAATTATGGAAGATATGAGACCAGGGTATGCCCCATCATTTCTTTTACAATAGCAGGGTTGCCGTTCAGGCGCCCAAAAACGGGGAGAGGGCCCCCTCCACCTAATCCCGATCCGGTATTTCCCAGTTTCGATACCACATCGAAGTTTCGGGCAATTCGACGTCTCCTTTCCAGGTGCTTTGCATGGTTTGGAAGTCTTTGAACTCCGGACGGATGACGGTTTCCCAGAGGGTTTCTACGTCTTCGAAGGTGAGCAGTTTGTGTTCGGGCTTTTCCCGGTCGTAGGCCTCCAGGAGTTCTTTGGCCTTGTCGCCCAGCCAGCGGACTTCGTCTGCAACCATCCGTTCCCCGATCTGTCGGTCGGATAGCCGTGCCGTGGCGCCCATTGCAAAGTGGGGGCCGGGTTCGTCTTCGGGCGGGAAGCGGGAGACGTCCACGCATTCGGGGGAAAGTGCCCAGAGCAGGGAGGTTTCGACTTTGCCGGCGTGGTCGCCGCTGCTTTTGTTGTCGCTGTCAAAGCCGGGTTTGTTGGCTTCGTGGTCGGGCAAGGAGTAGATGCGGGTGCCGATGTGGGGCTGGACGAGTTCGCAGAGGGTCTTGAGGTCCTGCCAGTTGGGGCCGTAGTGCCCGGTGATGAGGATGGCCGCGTGAAATCCCAGGGTGTCGGCCTGGCGAAGGTGGTAGCAGATGTTTTTGAAATGCTGCCAGGGGGGCATACAGGTGAGCCAGGAATGGGGCGGCTGGCCAACGGCGCGTTCAGACCAAAGGGCGTAGCCGCCCATTTCGTGGATGTGCCAGTAGTCGGGTGGGGCGACGATGCCACCGTGTTCTCGGGCGGCATAGCAGGCGATGCCGTGGGCTTTTAATGCGTCGAGGCCAACAGCGTTGTGGGGCCCGTGGGGTTCGCAGAGGCCGTAGGTGTACCAGACCAGGGGACAGGTTTCAAAGGCAGATTCGAGCTGGTCTGGGAACATGCGTTCCCATCGGACTTCGGACATGGAAAGGTCCTTTCGTAGATATTTTTTAAATTAAGATTATGAAGTGTGACTGCGATTTCGCCATATCTCAATTGCATTTGCTACAGGTCCCACAATAAACAGGGCATAAAACGGTGCATAGATTGCCTCGTTCAATCGCAAAACCATCTCGACGCCAGCCACCAGAAAGGCCACCAGACACTGGCCCTTTCGCTTCGACACGGTCGTTTTAGGGTCTGTAATCATGAAAAAAATAAATAACTGATACATGGGCCCTGTAATAGGTGCCATACTGGTCACATAGGCCTGTCCTGTCCACACACTTCGAAGCAAGGCAAAGATCAGAAATGAGACCACGTAGACTGCACAGATATGAAATCGCCTGACCCGCCAGAGCGTGATACTTCCCAGAACCCAGATTGCCCCCATTGCCCACAGCGAATTGCCCCACTGAAAGCTCAAGCCCGCCACCGCACCCGGCGCCAGGAACAGCATTGCACTCACCCCAAAATTGGAGGGATTCCAGAGGTGTCTACCCTGCCACCTCAATACATATTTGGATGTAATCGACAAGACACTGCACAATACATAGGGCCAGAACAGGGGCGACCGGATCAGGATTCCCACGCTGATCCCGGAGATATAGGCACTGGCCAGCCCCGGCCACCCGCCCCAGGTCAAGCGCGCCAGCACCCATTCGGTCAGGACACTGCTCAAAATGGCCGTCAGGGTCTGTCCGAGACTTTCCAAAATACCGAACGAAACCTGTCCCCCAATCAGGATGCAGCTAATCAATGCCGGTGGCAGGTACCGGCTGTGCAAACCTGCTCCGACCTTTTTCCACAAGCCCGTATCCGGCCTCCATGTAGGATGTTCTTGTGCCAATATTCAATTTCCTGAAGACATCTCTTCAATCCGATGTATACGCCGGGTTTCTGGCGCATAAAGCGACTGAACCTGTCCCGATGGCCATCGAACCTCGACGCTGTCTACCTTCGCATCTGTCCCCAATCCAAAATGTAAACATCGCTGATTCTGCGCCGCATAGCCGCTGCCTCCCGACACCTCCTGTACCTGCTCTTTGTTATCCCAAAACACCCTGACGCGCGCCCCGATGCCACTTCGGTTTGAGAGACGTGGGCCCTCTTTTTTTAGACTTCCTGGACGCATCCCGCCCACCAGTTCAAACCCGATCCAGTGATTTTCTTCCTGAACCCTGTTGCGATACACCAGAAGCGGCCCCCGCTGATTGGCCACTACCACGTCCAGCACACCGCGATTCCAAAGGTCTACAACGGCAACGGCGCGCCCATCCAATCGATCTTGTACACCAACCGTCTGCGCCACTTCTGCAAATCGTCCCATCCCGTCGTTCACCCACACGCGCTTGGACTGATGGCCGGCCAGGCTTCTGCCCTGCATGGCCGGCCAATTTTTTGCGTCTGAAATAATCTGGCTGTGTCCGCCCGCTACCTGAGAAAAATCGTACCAGTAGCTCCTATTTCGATCGGCCGAAACATATCCATTGGTCAGAAAAAGGTCCAGCGCGCCGTCATTATTCAAATCGCCAAACTGGGCACCAAAACTCCATCCGCCCAGTTCTACACCCATTGCCCCGGCCATATTTTCAAACCGCATCCCATCGCCGGGCACCGGCATCCAGAGGTTATTGCCCTGGATCAACACCCCTTCCTGGGAAATATTGGTCTCGTAAATGGCGAATTGACCCCGGTTTAACACATCTCCAAATGCAGCATTCATTCCGCTTTTGGGCTGTTGCCCCACACCCACCTGTTTCCCCACCTCCGTAAACTGTTTCCCTCCTTCATTCACATACAATTCTGAGACCCCGTAGTCGTTTGCCAGAAACAGATCCGGATATCCCGACCCATTCAGATCTGCCGCCGCTACAGCCAGTGTCCACCTGCGGCTGTGGATTCCAGCCTGTTCGGTCACGTCTTCAAATGTCCCATCGCCCCGATTTCGTAAAAGATATTTCCGCCCCCCATTACGGGCATACTCAAAACTTTCCGGCATTATCTCTGTGGTTTTCAACCGCCATAGATCCAATGATTCGAGCCAGTAGCCTGCCACAAAAAGGTCCAGATATCCGTCGCAGTCATAATCCACCCAGATCGCACTCCCTGCATTGACCCAATCCGGCAGACCGACCTCGGTCATGCGCTCAAACCCTTTGCCATTTTGATTGCGAAACAGTTCTGGCCGCCCCCACTTATACAGGAACAGATCCTCAAATCCATCATTGTCGTAATCGCCCCAGACTGCTCCCATGCTCACCCCGGTTCCCGCGCGGTTCACATGGCCCACCCCCAGATCCATCTCCCGAAATCCCTGGCCATTCTGGTTTCGGTATAGTCGGTTTCGACTCCCCGTCCGGCTATTGGTTACATATAGATCCTGCCACCCATCCCGATCGTAATCGACCACGGATACCGCTGCTCCCATCGAGGCAATATGCGGCATAATGTGATCCAGTTTCGAATCCAGCACAGGTGCCTGATGCATAAAATCAATCCCGACCGTCTTGCCAACTTCTTCTAGATAAAACCCGTATCGTTCCAATACCGAGGCCCGATCCATCGGTTCCTCACCTGGCGGATCACCCCATTTTATTACTCCCAGCACGAAAAACAAAGTCAGAAATAACAGGATCAATACGGGTCTGACAAAACGAGCTGGCATGACGTTCCTTTTCCGGACAGCGGTGTTTAGATTTTCAGGATTTCTGCGAGCCTCGAATAAGGGCCTCGGCAACAGTCTCCACGCTTTTTGGTTCATTCTGTCAGGGGTTTTAAGGCGCCAGTGCCCGACTGAACCGTTCGGGCGTCACATACCGTGTGTGAAACCTCTGCCAGTCTCCTGGATTTCGCAGATAAACCGGGTCGTCCTCCAGCCTTCCGGGTGGGCGATTGTAGCTTAAGATATCGTGCGCTGGCAGTGGCAAGACCGTTGTCGAAAACGCCGTGTTGAAATCGCCATCTTTGACCCATCCATCCCCCTTTAAAACAAAATCTCGTACCTGACCTTCTGGAGGATCCGGCAGTGCTTTAAACCGAAATTGCAATTCATCGCCTGCATTCATCATCACATACCGATCGTCCACCTGATCCAGTAAAGGCTGCACCTCTCCGTACCGGGTATGATATCCTGCCAGATCTCGCCACAATGGAGACGTACCCATCATGGTATTATAGTCCGGCACTTCCGGTGAACTTAAATCTGCCCGCATCACCCGTGAAAACCCCCGATAACTTAATACCGCCGATTCCATAGGTACAGTCTGAATGGCGGTATTAAGTTATCGGGGGTTTTCACGGGTGATGCGGGCAGATTTAAGTGCACCGGAAGTGCCAGACTATAATACCATAATGGGTACGT
>JAPUJS010000299.1 GCA_027296045.1 bacterium
ACGGTCGGGGAAATGGTCCGACGTGGGCTGGGATACGGTGGGGGTGATGGTGATGGGGGAAACGTTTTTTTGGGTGCGAGCACGTGGGGGAGTGGCCTGGCAGGTTCGCTTGTTCGGCTGTAAGATAAATTGAAAATTGAAAATTGCAAATTCAAAAGAGGGGCAGGATATGGCTGAATCTCGAAACGTATTGTTGTTGATTTCCGACGATTGGAGTCCGATTGCCGGGTGTTATGGCAATGAGGTGATCCAAATGCCCAATGTGGATGCGCTGGCGGATAGGGGAACGCTGTTTCAACACGCATTTTGCACCACGCCATCGTGTGCGGCCAGCCGGGCAAATCTGTTGACCGGGCATTATAGCCACACGCATGGGCAGTTTGGTCACAGCCACGGGATTCATAATTTTCATACCCACTCTACGATGGTGTCGATTCCGAAAGTGTTGGGGGAAGCGGGATTTGCGACCGGGATCATTGGGAAATTGCATGCTCAGCCGGAGTCGGTCTATCCCTGGACGCACGATTTGCAGCGGGTTCAGGGTGGCAATCGGAATGTGCAGGGGATGGCGGATCGAGCCCGGGAATTTTTTGAAGATATCGGGGATCGCCCTTTTTATTTGCATATGGGGTTTGCCGATCCCCATCGGGACTTTGGGAACCGGCGGACGTATCCGGGTGTGGAAGAGGTGACCTATGCTCCGGAAGCGGTGATTGTGCCGGACTTTTTGCCCGACCATCCGGATGTGCGGGCAGAACTGGCAGCGTATTATCAATCGGTCTCTCGGCTGGATACGGGGATCGGGATGGCCGTGCAGGCATTGGAGGAAGCGGGTCGTGCGGAGGATACGCTGATTGTGGTGATGAGCGATCATGGGATGCCCTTTCCCGGAGGGAAGGCGTCGTCGTTTGATACGGGCCATCATTGTCCGTTGGTTGTTGTGCGACCCCACGTGGATGCTGTGCTAAACGATGCGCTGGTGAATTGGTGCAATATCATGCCGACGGTTCTGGAATGGTGCGGGGTTGACGCGCCGGAGGGATTGCCCGAACGGTCGTTGGTGCCGATTCTGGACGAGGCGCATCCAGAGGGCTGGGAGGAGACGTTTTTCTCGCACACGTTTCATGAGGTGACGAATTATTATCCGTATCGGGTGTTGCGGGGACGGAAGTATAAATATGTGCGCACGCTGTACCCGGAGTTGACCACGCCTTTGCCAAGCGATTTGTGGGCGTCGTCTACCTGGCAGGCGGTGTTAAACGAAGACATCGAGATGATGGGCAAGCGGCGGACGGAGAAGTTCCTGCATCAGGATCCCGAGGCGTTGTTTGATGTGGAGAACGATCCGATGGAGTCGACGAATTTGATTGATGATCCGGGGTTGCAAGATGTGGCAGAGGAGATGCGACAAAAGGTGCGGAGATTTCGGAGAGAGACGAAAGACCCGTGGTGCCTGGCGTCGCATCATGCAGGTGAACCTGGGATGGGACAGTAAGAAGCTCAGCCTTACATTCATACAAGCAGGTGTTTATTGGCTTCTATCCAGCCTATCGTCCCGAATCAATTCGATGTAGATGACTTTTCGACGTCGACACCGTAAGGAGAGAAAATGCCCCGTTCTATACCACCCGAACGCCGAACCGTTGTGGTTCGGATGTTGAAGGGTGAGATTGATCCCGATGTTGCTGCCAGCGAACTGGGTATTTCCCGGAAGTTGGTGATGGATTTGAAGCGGCGCTATTTGAGGAGTAAATTGCCGAAGATCAAGGGCAAGGTCGAAGCGCCGGTCGCACAGCCGGTGTCGATTTTGCGCGATCGGTGGGGGGTGGCGCATATTGAAGCGCAGTCGGTGGCAGATTGTTATACGGCGTTGGGATATGCGATGGCCCAGGATCGATTGTGGCATCTGGATTATATGCGCAGACTGGCACATGGGCAACTGGCGGAGATTTTGGGGGCGCGATTTGTGAAGCAGGACCGGTTGCACCGGACGATCGGGTTGACCCCATCTGCGCGGGCGGCGGCCGGAGGGATGTCGGATGAGGTTGGGCTGGTGCTGGAGGCCATGGCCGAAGGGATTAATGCGGGGATGATGGCGGCATGGGACAATTTGCCCGTGGAATTCGATTTGCTGGATTATGAACCGGAGTTGTGGACGCCAATCGATTCGATTGCGATCTGGAAGTGGCGCTGGTGGATGTTGACGGGCAGGCTGGATGTGATTGCCCAACGGGAAGCGGTGAAGCGGTATTTGCCCCCCGATCTGGTGGATTTGTTTTTGTCGATGGAGGCGGGAGAAGAGACGATTGTGCCTTCCGATGAACCGGCCGGGGTAGGTGGATTTGATACCGGGGAGGGAAGCAATCACTGGGTGGTTGGGGCCAGTCGGTGTGTCCATGGAAAGCCGATTTTGGCAACCGATCCGCACAACGGTGTGGATTTGGCCCGGCAGTGGTACCAGGCGCAGGTGACGTGCCCGGGGATGGACGCCATCGGGGCGGTTTTTATGGGCACGCCCGGGATTTATCTGGGGCATACCCGGAAGACGGCGTGGGGGGTGACCAACCACACGGCGTCTGCCCGAGATTTGTACGTGGAGACGGTGTCGGAGGAAGATCCCAATCTCTACATGGAAGGCGGGACCTGGCAGCTATTTGAGGTGGAACATCAGGAAATTTTGGTGCGGGGAGAAGCCGCAGATGCGTTAGAGATTAGGAGGACGATTCGTGGACCGGTGATGAGCGAGTTTATATCGTCGGTGGGTGACGGCCCGCAGCCGGTGCTGGCGTTGCGCTGGGTGGGGGCGGAGGCGACGACGGGATTTGAGTCGATGCTCGCGCTGATGCGGTCCGAATCGGTAGACGATGTGCTGGATGCACTTCGGGAGTGGCCATTCCCGATTTTGAATTTTATGTTTGCCGATGCAGATGGACGAATCGGGTATCACGCGGTGGGGCGGATCCCAAAGCGGAAGGGGTTGACCTATGGGTTTCAGCCGGCGGAAGATCCGGATCATTACTGGGTATCTATGTATGGGTTTGACGAATTGCCTCAGTTGGTGGATCCGGAACGGGATTGGTTGGCTTCGGCGAACAATCCGCCGTGGGGGGGATGGGGGGCCTATATGCAGTTGGGAAACTGGTCGGACGGCTATCGGTTTCGGCGGATTAGAACGCGGATTGAGGCACAGGATACCCATACGATGGAAAGTGTGGGAGCGATTCACGCAGATGTGCTGCACGGTCGAGCCCAGGCGCTTGCGCCTGCCGTGGCAAGGATCGCGCTTTCAGGACCGAACAGGGCGATTCGGGGGCTTGGGGAGATCTTGCGGGATTGGGATGGGGCATATTCGATCGATTCTTTGGGGCCGACTGTATTTACGGTGTTCTGGGAGCAGTGGTTGAAACGGGTTGCAAGCGCGCAGTTTCCAGAAGCTGTGGCTCGGCTTATGGCCGGTAAGGCCGGAGCAGTGGCCGGGCGTGCGTTGCTGGGGGAAGAGCTCGGGTGGTTTCCAAAGGGAACGGATGTGAGCCGGGAGGTGGTGGAGGCGTTGAGAGATACGCTTTCGTGGTTACGCAAAAAAGTGGGTTCGAGGCGGTCTCAATGGCGGTGGGGTCGGTTGCACACGGTGCGGTTTGAACATCCGGCAAGCCAGAATCAAACTCTGGCCGATTTGCTGGATGTGGGGCCGTTTGAAACGTCCGGAGGGACCGGCACGGTGCGGGCTGCGGGTGCAAGTATGGCGCGTCCGTTTGAAGTGACGGGATTGTCGACATATCGAATGGTGGTGGATCTGGCCGACCCGGCAAATAGCCTGGCAACGACTGCGGGGGGACAGTCGGGACATCCGGCCAGTCCAAATTATCGGTCGCAGTCGGAACTGTGGGTGAAGGATCAATATCATCCGCTGTGGATGGATCGGGAGGATATTGAAGCAAACCTGGATGGTGCATTGACGCTTCATCCGGAATAATGGTTATATTTCAATCCCAAAGCATAATCGTTTCGAGCCGAAAACACTTCTCGTTTCCGACTACAAACCGAGCGAAGCGAGACCGCCTTATCCAATTCGATTCCTCCCACGCATGAATGCGTGGGTTTCCTCGGAGGGTTTCAATGACGTTAACGTTAACGATTCCAAGATCACGACCCGAGCATCTGGCGGGAATTCCAGCGCAGGAAGGGTGTGACGCGCCTTTATTGAAGTTGACAGGGACTGACGGCTCGACTTGCATTGCCGAGCGAGATCCTTCGGCGCCGGTTTATCACGTACGATTGCCTGCTCTAGAAGGGGGGCAGGAGGTGACGTTTGAAGCGGAGCCTGTAGACAGTGCCGATGGGGCGGAGGGAATTGGGTGTGACCAATCGGAT
>JAPUJS010000003.1 GCA_027296045.1 bacterium
CATCGAAGGCATCGACATCGAGACCATCGCCAAAGAAGCCCTGATGCGACACCGGCACGCCTTCCCCGATATTCCCGTCAACGGACGCAGCCTCGATGTGGGCGGGCACTACCAGTGGCGGCAGGACGGAGAACATCACCTCTTCAACCCGTTCACCATCCACAAACTTCAACTGGCCGCCAGGACCAACAACTACGACGTCTACAAAGAATACGCCGAACTCATCAACAATCAGTCCGAAAAACTGGCCACCCTGCGCGGGCTGCTCGATTTCAAATTCAACGACGAACCCATCCCGATCGATGCAGTCGAATCCGTCGAGGAAATCTGCAAACGCTTCAAGTCCGGCGCTATGTCCTATGGCTCCATTTCCAAAGAAGCCCACGAAGCCATTGCCATTGCCATGAACCGCCTCGGCGGTCGAAGCAACACGGGAGAAGGCGGAGAAGACCCCGCCCGCTATACGCTCGAACCCAACGGCGATTCCAAAAACAGCGCCATCAAACAGGTGGCTTCCGGGCGTTTCGGCGTCACCAGCCTCTACTTAACCCAGGCCAAAGAACTCCAGATCAAAATGGCCCAGGGCGCCAAGCCCGGCGAAGGCGGTGAGCTGCCCGGCAACAAGGTCTATCCCTGGATCGCCAAGGTCCGACACTCCACCCCGGGTGTGGAACTTATTTCGCCACCGCCCCATCACGACATCTACTCCATCGAAGATCTGGCCCAGCTCATCCACGATCTCAAAAACGCCAACCACCACGCCCGCATCAACGTCAAACTCGTCTCCGAAGTGGGCGTCGGTGTGGTGGCCGCAGGGGTTGCCAAAGGCCACGGCGACGTGGTTCTCATCTCCGGCCTCGACGGCGGCACCGGGGCTTCGCCCCAAACCAGCATCAAGCACGCCGGACTGCCCTGGGAACTCGGCGTGGCCGAAACCCACAAATGCCTGGTCGAGAGCAACCTGAGGTCGCGCATTGTTGTCGAAACCGACGGCCAGCTCAAAACCGGACGCGACGTCGTGATTGCCGCCCTTCTGGGTGCCGAAGAATTTGGCTTTGCCACCACGGGCCTGGTCGCCATGGGCTGCATTATGATGCGCGTGTGTCACCTCGACACCTGCCCGGTAGGCCTGGCCACCCAGAACCCGGAACTGCGCAAAAAATTCATGGGCGACCCATCTTACATCGTCCATTTCCTGCGGTTCATCGCCCAGGACATGCGCGAGATCATGGCCCAGCTCGGAGTGCGCACCGTCAACGAACTCATCGGCCGCACCAGCCTGCTCGAACCCAGGAAATCCGTCGACCATTGGAAGGCCAAAGGCCTCGATCTCACCGGCCTGCTCGAAGAACCGGATGCGGGCCCGGAGGTCGGTCGCTACTGTCAGATCAAACAGGACCACGGCCTCGAAAATGCGATGGACAACCAGATCCTCCTGGACCTGTGCGAACCGGCCCTCAAAGACGGCACAAAAGTCACGGCCACCCTGCCCATCAAAAATACCAACCGCGTGGTCGGCACCATTTTGGGAAGCGAAGTGACCCGCCGATTCGGGGCCGACGGTCTGCCAGAAGACACCATCGACCTTCACTTCGAAGGCTCGGCCGGCCAATCCTTCGCCGCCTTCACACCCCCCGGCCTCACGTTCCGTCTGGAAGGCGATGCCAACGACTACTTCGGCAAAGGCCTGTCGGGCGCCAAACTCATCGTCTACCCGCCCGAAGGGTCTACCTTCAAGCCCGAAGAAAACATCATTATCGGCAACGTCTCTTTCTACGGTGCCACCAACGGAGAAGCCTATATCCGGGGCATCGCCGGAGAACGTTTCTGCGTGCGCAACTCGGGCGTGCGGGCCGTTGTTGAAGGCATCGGCGATCACGGCTGCGAATACATGACCGGCGGACGGGTCGTCATCCTCGGCAAAACCGGTCGCAACTTCGCCGCCGGAATGTCGGGAGGGATCGCCTATGTGCTCGACCGAGACGGCGACTTCCACATTCGCTGCAACCAGACCCAGTGCGAACTCGTTTCCCTGGAAGACCCCCAGGAAATAGAAGAAGTCAAGGCGATGATCCACAACCACGCCGAATACACCAAAAGCACCCTGGCCTGGGAAATTCTGGCCGACTGGGACAAGACGGTCCAACAGTTCGTCAAAGTAATGCCCACAGATTACAAACGCATCCTCGACATCCTCCAGGAAGTCCAGGACGAAGGCATGGAAGGCGATGACGCCTGGCTGGAAGCCTTCCGCCGAGGCGTTGCTGTCAAAAGCTAAAATGATGTAAAGCAGGATCACGAAACCCTGCACCACACCCCACACCACCACACGAAGAAGCACGAAAAAACACGAAACCCCACACCCTCATCCCCGGAAGGGAGGGTTTCGTGGCCCTTCGTGAGGGAAAGGGGTGGCCGGGGGCTTTCGTGGCCCTTCGTGATTGGAGAAAGAATGGGTAAACCCACCGGATTTATGGAACACACCCGGGAGCTTCCTGCCGACAGATCGTCGCTCGAACGGGTTAAGGACTGGAACGAATTCCACGAACATTTCGACGAACAAAAACTCCAGGATCAGGGTGCCCGTTGTATGGACTGTGGCATCCCATTTTGTCACCTGGGAGAGCCTCTGGGCAGGCCGCAAACCGCAGGGTGTCCCATCAACAACCTCATTCCCGACTGGAACGACCTGGTTTATCGCGGGCTCTGGAAAGAGGCACTGGAACGCCTCCACAAAACCAACAATTTCCCCGAATTCACAGGCCGGGTTTGTCCAGCACCCTGCGAAGGCTCGTGTGTCTTGGGCATCAATAGCCCTCCGGTCACCATCAAAAACATCGAATGCGCCATCATCGATAAAGGATGGGATGAAGGGTGGGTGGTTCCCGAACCGCCTGAAAAACGCACCGGAAAAACCATTGCGGTCGTAGGGTCTGGTCCTTCGGGCCTCTGCTGTGCCGCCCAGCTCAACAGAGCCGGGCATCAGGTCACGGTTTATGAACGCGCAGACCGCATTGGCGGCCTGCTGATGTACGGCATTCCCAATATGAAACTGGACAAAAAGATCGTTCAGCGCCGGATTGATTTAATGGCCGCAGAAGGCGTAAAATTTGTCACCAATACAGAAATCGGCAAAGATATTTCGGCCCAGAAACTCGTGGACAAATCCGATGCTGTGGTGCTGTGTGGCGGCGCGACCAAGCCCAGAGACCTGCCCATCGAAGGCCGGGACCTGAAGAGCATCCACTTTGCGATGGAATTTCTGCACAAAAATACCAAAAGCCTGCTGGACTCCAGTCACGAGGATGAAAACTACATCTCGGCAAAAGACAAACACGTGATTGTCATCGGCGGTGGAGATACTGGAACCGACTGCGTGGGCACATCCATGCGGCACGGATGCACCAGCCTTACACAATTCGAAATCATGGATCGGCCTCCCGACGAACGCAGTGCAGACAACCCCTGGCCGCAATGGCCCATTGTTTACAGTCTGGACTATGGCCAGGAGGAAGCCGCAGCCCGTTTTGGAAGTGACCCCCGTGTCTATCTGACCACGGCCACGAAATTTGTCGGCGACGATGCAGGTCACGTCCGGGAAATGCACACCACCGTGGTCGAATGGACCCAGGGAGACGACGGCCGTTTCTTTCCCAAGCCCGTCGAAGGCTCCGAGAAAGTCCTGCCCGCCGACCTGGTTTTGCTGGCCATGGGCTTCCTCGGTCCCGAAGACACAGTCCTGGAAGAGCTGAAGATCGAACGCGACGAACGCTCCAACGCCAAGGCAGAACCTGGCAAATATGCCACCAGCATTCCCGGTGTATTTGCCGCCGGCGACATGAGAAACGGCCAGAGCCTGGTCGTGGTCGCCTTCAAAGAAGGCCGGGGCGCCGCCCGCGAGGTCGACCG
>JAPUJS010000030.1 GCA_027296045.1 bacterium
TGAAATCATATGCCATGATCAATGTTGGCGGAATTGTTCTTTGTGGTGGCCAGAGCAGGCGCATGGGCAAATCCAAAGCCTGGCTACAGGTTGGACAAAAGACCATGCTCTCCCGAATTGTCGATATTGTTCGGGAAACCGTGTCGCCTGTTGCGGTGGTTGCAGGGCACGGGCAGAGCCTCCCGCCTCTGCCGCCGGATGTGATTCTCATTCGGGACCCTGTTTCTAGCAAGGGCCCTCTTATGGGGGTCTACATGGGGTTGAAACACTTGAGGCACGAGGTCGAAGCGGTTTTTGTGACCGGATGTGACACCCCTCTTCTGAGGCGAGAATGTATCGAATTTCTGATCCACCGGCTGGATAAATGGGATATCGTTGCGGCCAAGGAAGGAGATTTTTTTCATCCCCTGTTTGGGGTATATCGCACCTCGGTTGTTTCCCAGATTATTCCGCTCCTTCGCGACAACAGGCTCAGCTTACAGGGTTTTCTTGGGACCTGTAAGACCCGGGGAATCTCCCTTGCGGACCTGAGCGTTGTGGATCCAACACTCGATTCAATCCGAAATGTGAATACCCCAGAAGAGTACCAGGAGATTCTGGACATCGTGCTTCAACAGGAAGGTTGACCTGGATGAAAATATGGGTATATTGAGATGCAGGTTTGGGCCATTGTTATGAAAACAGGAGGAAAAGATGGGGATTGAAGATAAAGCGGTTTTGAGCGACGATGAGATTCAAGCAGGTGTTGCAAATCTGGGGGGGTGGGAATATGATGGGGATCGAAAAGAGCTCCGGCGGGTCTGGAACTTTGAAAAATTCGTCCCAACCATGGCCTTTGTGCGAAAGTTGACCGAGGTGATGGATGAGCAGAATCACCATTCCGACATTCACCTCGACAGCCGGGCAAAAACGTTGACGGTGACTGTAACCACACATTCCGAAAATGCCGTCACCCGTGCAGACCTTGATTTTGCCGGTGCTGTTGCGGTCGCAGATACCTGATATACAAGGTGTGCAACTGAAAAAAGCTCCAGGAAGTTTCCTGGAGCTTTTTTTGTGTTCGCATCTGGTCTAAAGTTGTTGCAGCGTATCTTGAACTTGCGCAGAAAGCTGGGGGTCACCGGTCCAGAATTCCAGGAAGGCCTGATAGTGTTGCCGTGCCTGAAGCAGGTTTCCAGTCTGAAGGTACAGGTCGGCCAGGTAGTAATGCGCGGTGTATAACCGGATAATCGCCCCGGATCCGCAAGATCTGGCGGTATTCCCGAATGGCACCGGAGTGGTCTTTCTCATTGACAAATAAGAAAGCCAGATTCAGACGCGACCGAACGCTGTTGGGGCTGTCCTGGACGGCAGCCTGAAAAAGTGTTTTGTCGTTGCGCCAGTCCTGGTTGCGCACAACCGTGCGATAGGCACCGGCGGTTAAGACCAGGAAGGCTACCAGGTAGTTGACCCATTGATGCCGGGGAAGGGTAAGCCAGGTCGGCCTCAAGCGAAGCGCCATCAGTGCAACGAGCAGGCAGAAACCGGCAGAGGGCAAGTAGAGATACTGCTCTGCAAGGATCGAACCGGTAGATACAAAGGGGTTTAAAGCCAAAATTAGAGGAAATACCGTCAGCCCCACACCAAAGATGCCGATTCTGGACCGATCCCAACATCGAGCCACGGCCAGGGATACCAGGGCCAGAATCAGGGTCCCAATCAGAAAGAGGCCGTGGACAGGGGTCGTGACAACCGGAATCTGGTTGAAACTGTAATCCGGGGATAAGGAAATGGGGGCAACCAGCAGTCGGAGGTAGTGAAACACCAGGACGGGAAGGGTCAATATCCGAGCCGAAAAGGGGGCGTCTACCAGGGGGTTGTCCATAGGAGAGGGCAGGACTGCCTGGAGGTTTCCAATCGCGAAGGTTCGAAGGGCAAGGAAGAAGGCAAGTGCAGAGAAGGTCCAGATATGGACGGCCCGAATTCTTTGCCAGAAATAGAGGGCCAAAAAGGTGCTGGAATGAGGCTTCCAGATCAGGTCACAGAAAACGAAAAAGAAGGGCAGTAGAACCGCAGTTTCTTTGGAGAAAGAGGCCAGAAGACAGGCCAGAGCAGTTGCGACCGCACTGGAGCGGCCCGAATGGATAAAGCAGCAGATACTTGCCAGGCTGAACAGGCTGAAAAGGAGGTCTGATCTGCCCGAAATATTGGAAACCACTTCGGTGTGAACCGGGTGGACGGCAAAAAGCAGGGCGGCAAAAACTGCGGCGGTTCTGTTGCGAATCAATCTGCAACACAGCAGGTAGAACAGGCCCGAGGCAAGGGCGTGAAGCAACAGGTTTGTTAAGTGAAACCCGAACGGATCGGGACCCCAGATGGCATAGTCTGTTGCAAAGCTCAAGATCGTAAGGGGGCGGTAGTACGTACCGGCCTGTTGGGATGTGAACCCTGACCAATATTCGCGGGTGAAAATTTCAAGCGGGTCGAGCGTCTTCACAAGCTGGTTCTGTACGACCACGTAGTGGTCGTCGTAGACAAATCCATTGCCCAGTGTATTGAGATAAACCAGGCTGGCCCCTAGGACGACCCCCAAAAATGCGATCCAGGGGGTTCGAAGGCTGACACGGATCGGACTGCGCAGCGCCTGCATTTTTTACCTCCAGAGAAAAAGCAGGTGAATCGGGCGGACACTGGCAGTGTGAGTGGTTTGTTCTTCCCTATTGAATAATATCGTTCTCCACAACAAGTACCTTATCGTGCTTTGAAGGTCGGGTCGGGAGAGAAATAGGAATCCCTGCCAGATATGCGATGTCGGGCATTCTGTCCTTTCGGATGATGCTCTGTTTATATCATCTTATATCATTAAAGCAAACCGGATGCCTATATGGGCTGTGTTTTTCTTAATTGAAATAATAATAGATGCTTGTGTCTGTTTGGCTCCTGTGGGATGGTTGTTTTTACGGAAAGATTTGCCTGTGGGTCTGAACAAGATTTGCCTGGTGAGGTTGCAGGCTTCCGCGACGATGGGGTTGTCAAATTCCGAATTTTTGTTATCTTATGGACCGTCTGAACTTTTTTCCTTCATCATTTCCCCTTGTTTCTGAAAGGAGTCTCCGGTTATGGCCAATCTAGAGCCGACCATTGTTGCTTATTTGAAACCGTCCTGCGGTTGGAGTGGGGGCATTCGGGCAGTGTTGGACAAATATGGGCTCGGATATGAAGACAAGGACATCATCAATTATCCTGAAAATTATCAGGAAATGGTGATGAAAAGCGGCCAGCCGCTCCAGCCTTGCGTGGAAGTCGATGGACAGATGCTGGCCGATATCAGTGGCGACGAGTTGGAAGCCTGGCTCCTTCAGAATGGGTATGAGCCGAGCGGTCCGAAGCCAACGGTTGCCACCGACCGCGCGTGCACCGATGAAGAGCACGAAGCGATGGCCCATGCGCAAGCACAGCCCACGATTGTCAATCCTCAGTTCGGCCAACAATAGGGTTGTTCAAAACCCAGTTATCAAGAGGCGATTTCCTGTCTACAGGGATCGCCTCTTTTTATGCAATGGTATGGGTATGACAAAACCAGAAGGTTGGGGAGATGCCTTATTTCCCCGAAAGATTGCAGCCTGCCGGAAGTGTGACCGGCTGGTTGCATATTGTGCGTCTTTTCAACAGCCCGAAAACCAGAAGGTGCCGGGTTTTGATTACTGGGCCAAACCGGTTCCAGGCTTTGGCGATCGAAAAGCCCGTCTGTTGATCATCGGGCTTGCCCCAGGTGCCCACGGGGCTAACCGAACGGGCCGACCGTTTACGGGAGATGGTGCCGGGGAGGTACTGTACCGGGCGCTTTATCGCCAGGGTTTCAGCAATCGAGAAAGCGTGCTGGATCGACAGGATGGCTTGTTGCTGAATGGGGTCTACATTACCAATGCCGTCAAATGCGTTCCTCCCAAAAACCGTCCAAGCGGGGAGGAAAAACAGCGGTGTCTGCCCTGGTTGGTCGACGAATTGGATGCGCTGAAGGAAGTCGGGGTTGTGCTGGCGATGGGCAAAGACGCCCATGATGCCTATTTGCGGTATTTGAAAGAACGGGGAGTTATTCAGACAGTCGGCGCTTATCGGTTCGGCCATTCCAAGGTGGTTCGCTTTGAAAAAGACAGGCGAATCCTGGTGGCCACGTACCATTTCAGTCGCTACAACATCAACACCGGTGTGTTGACCGAAGAAATGGTGGATGCGCTTTTTGAAAAACTAAAAAAACTGCTTTAGGAAGGGTTCATTGGGGGGAAAACACAGCAATATAAGGAAGGTTGCGGTATTGCTGGTTAAAATCGAGGCCGTAGCCGACCACGAATTCGTTGGGAATTTGGAAACCCGTAAAATCAATCGGGACTTCCACTTTACGACCATCCGGTTTGTCCAAAAGCGTACACACTTTCAGGCTGCGTGGGTTTTGTGCTTTGAAGCCGGCCAGAATGGTATTGAGCGTGAGTCCTGTGTCGACAATATCTTCGACAATCAGAACATCCTGGCCATCCGTATC
>JAPUJS010000300.1 GCA_027296045.1 bacterium
CGACCTGATCAACACCACCCTCATCCTCTATGCCGACCACGAACTCAACGCCTCCGCCTTCACCGCCCGGTGTGCGGCCTCCACAGGTGCCACCCCCTATGCCGCCGTCAACGCAGGCCTGTCTGCTCTCTCGGGCCCCAAACACGGAGCCGCAAGCCAAAATATCGAAGCCCTGTTTCGTGAAATCGAATCGCAAGAGGACGTCCGATCCGCCCTCATCGACCGCCTCAAACGCGGCGAAAGCCTCTACGGCTTCGGCCACGCCATTTACACCGACGTGGACCCCCGCGCCCGCCTCCTTTTCGACCAGATCCAAAAAGTCTATCCCGACTCGCCCCACGTTGCCCTCACCCGTATCCTCATCGAAGAAACCCATCGCCTGAAATCTTTTCGCTACAACATCGACCTCCCCCTGGTCACACTGGCCCGCATCTTAAACTTCCCCCCGGGCCGAACCCTGGCCCTTTTTGCCCTCGGCCGCACCGTGGGCTGGATCGGTCACATCCTCGAACAATACAAAACCAACCGCCTCATCCGTCCCCGAGCCCACTACGTGGGGGTCCAACCCACATAAAAAAAGGCGACCCCAAGGGTCGCCTCTAAACAGCATTCAATCTTTTTAACGTCCAACCAACTTCGTATAATTACAACACGAATCTCAATGGCAGCAGGCGCAACGGACCTGCACCGATTGTACCCTTGCCCGGGCCTACCACAAGGCCAAATTTAAAAATTATTAAAACTAGCCTTCTTTGCTCTACGTTCGTTTGATCACCACAAAACTGATATCGTCCTCCGGCCCGCCAAAAGCCAGCACATCTTTTTGAATCGCCTCACAAATCTCCTCCGCACCTTGATCCTTCACCTCCCGCAACAGCGTTTCCAGATGGTTTGGAAAATAATCTTCCTCGCCCCGGTGGTGCTCCTGCAGCCCGTCCGTATACAGAAGCATAATATCCCCACTCCCGATCAGATCCAGCTTATTGACCTCATAATGATGCTCGAATCCCAGCACACTTTTGTTTGTTTTCCGATCGATATCATTCTCGGACGGTAAGGTCCCAATAGGCAAAAACCGCGTGAGCCGGTCTTCGTGCACATCCACAATCCGGTCGAACTTCTGGGAAAAAATGATCGGCATCGGATGACCGGCAGAGATAAACAGAAATGTCCCGTCTTCCCAGATCTCCCCATAAATCATCGTCAAAAACTTGCCCACACTCGACGAATTGTAAAACCGCGTATTCAGATTTTCAAACAGATGCTCCGAAAGATGGCCGTTCAGGTCCATCTCATAAATCGCGCCCGTCAAAAAGGCCTGGTGCAACATTGCCGCCAAAAGCGCGTCTGTAATTTGATGCCCCGACACATCGGCCAACGCAATCCCGGCTTTGTGATAACTCTCTTCCAGCCTGGCCACCACATCGGTTTGTCCCGCCGCCTTCGCATCCCGAATTCGCGCCTTCAAATCATATCGCTTTTTGAAGTCCAAATAGATAATATGGTCGCCGCCGATCACCCCATTTAAAGGCAACGTCAAACCGTGTACATCAATCCCCGTCACCTCGGGGACCTCTCCAGGTTCCGGCTTGATATATTTTGCAATCTCCTGAAAATTTTCCAACTCGCCGGTCAACAAATTCAAAGACCGTTTGATATCTTGAATAATCTCGTCCATTTGCTCTTCTTTCGCCTGTTTCAGATCCTGCGGGTCCACAACCGCAAGGGTAAAACCTTCTTCGTTCAAAGTCCATCACCTTTCTGATTTGTTCCAGGTTGCGAATGAACTGGAAGCCATCTCAAAAATGGGTGCCGTGTATGGGGAAGCGCCCTGAAGGGAGTGGAACTGGGATCCAGAGTTTTTGAGATGGCTTCTTGCAATCCGGAACTGTTTTTATTCCGGCATCTGAACCGCACTGTTTCGCCGATCGTCCATCTTCTCCCGACTCTCCATCGCCTCCGGATATCGGTGGGGCAGGTGAGACACCTCCGTGAGCCGTTCCAGGTGTTCGCCCTCCAGCCGAAACGATCCGGCTGCCAAATTGTCTTCCAACTGCTCGACATTTCGAGCGCCCACAATCGCCGACGTAATCCCCGGCTGCTCCATCACCCAGCGCAGGGCCACCTGGGCAGGACTCCGTCCCAGATCTTCGGCCACCTCCAGCAAGGTCGTGAGCGTTTCATCTGCATTTTGTGCAAAATAGCTCTGCGGATATCCCCAGCCCTCCTCCGACCGGGATCCCGCGTGGCTCCGTTCTCCGGGCTTGTATTTCCCCGTCAAAAATCCGCCCGACAATGGACTCCACACCACCACGCCCAGCCCTTTATATTGGCAAAGCGGAATTAACTCCTGCTCGATATCCCGCACCACCAGGCTATACTGGGGCTGGTAGCATTCAAACCGCGACCAACCGTTCGAGTCGCTAATCCAGAGCGCCTCCATCAACCGCCAGGCCTGGTAGTTGCTGACTGCCAGATACCGCACCTTGCCCTGGCGCACCAGATCGTCCATCGCCCGCAACATCTCTTCGGGAGGCGTTTGATAATCCACGTGGTGGATATAATACAGGTCCACATAATCGGTCTGGAGGCGCGACAGGCTGTCTTCAATCGCATGTATAATATGCACCCGAGACATTCCCGAATCGTTCGGCCCCGGGCCCATTGGATTGAAAAACTTGGTCGCCAACACCACATTCCGGCGTCGCCCCTTCAGGGCCTCTCCCAAAAAGACCTCGGATTCGGCATCGCTATACGAATTGGCCGTATCGAAAAAATTCACCCCCCGATCCAGCGCCAGATCGACCATTTTCCTGGATTCACCCAGATCGGCCCCGCGGCCAAAGGTCATCGTGCCCAGACAAATCTCCGACACCTTCAACCCGCTACGGCCCATTCTTCGATATTCCAATATAAGCTCCCTTGAAATTTCCACTCAATCAGAATTAGATTTAATTACTACAAAGATACAGCTTCACCCCCTCAAAATCAAGGTGGGAATCGCTAGAAAACTTCTGAACAATTTTGCGCAACACATATGTTTAAACATCGGGTGGTTTATGCCTCACAGTCCTCTGTCAATCGGGTGCAGGGCAAAAGGGGAACCTGCTATGCGTATTCTCGTTGCCGAAGACGATTTTGTCTCCTGTGAAGCCCTCAAAGTCAACCTGGAGAACTTCGCCACCACCAAATTATTAGCGTCCACCCGATTCTTCGAACATCCCAGAAACCAAAACCGCGATCAGGGAGACGGATCCTGCACACACCGGAATCCAAGATTCACTCCCGCGTTTATCGGATCTCTTCCATTCCTCCGAGCACCAATAATCCCATTTTCTGAGTCGAAAGGGTGAATCTCGTTATAAAAAGCCAGCCAGTCACTGCTCTTCACCGTCCGCTGAGTGCCACTACCCGGACCTTGCGGATTTTCCCTCGGGGTCACTTTATAATACTCGGCCGAAAACCAGTCAAAGACCCACTCCTGGACATTTCCCGCCATATCGTGTACCCCATAAGGACTCACTCCCCTGGGAAAGCTGCCCACGTCTGCGGCGCTCTCCATAAAACCTCTAATATTGGCTCGACTGGACACCGGAGTACCACTCCCCCAGGGATAAGGACGTCCATCTGTTCCCACCGCCGCCTTCTCCCACTCCACCTCCGTCGGCAACCGGCCCCCCATCCACTGGCAGTAGGCATTCGCCCCGACCCAGGTCGCATAGACCGCTGGCCGATTGAAGAGGGTGACGGAAGTAATCTCATACCGGGTTGAAAATCGGATCTGCACTTCCATTCCCGACAGGTCAATCAGTGGGGTAAACTCACCTACTGTCGGATCAAAATTTCGCCCGACATTGTTGAGAAAAACCAGAAATTGCTCGTTCGTAACTTCGAACTGATCGATGTAATAATTGCTCAGAAAAACGGTGTGAACCGAGCTTGCCAGTGGCTCTCCAACGGCTCCCGGGACATTTTCTTCCAAGTCGGGAACGTTGACCAGCTTGTCCGTACCCATCGGAAACTCGCCTTCGGACACCAGGAGCATAATATGCCGGGTGCTGCCTGGTGTATCGACGATCAGCACCTGTTTCAACACAGGCGCAGGCGTCGTCCCGGTCCCCGACAAAGACACCTCCAAACTCCCCTCGTTCGAATCATCACTGCCAATGGTCAACGTCCCTGAATGGCCACCAGCAGCACCCGGCGTAAACGTCACCGTCACCACCTCGCTGGCGCCCCCACCAATCGTGAACGCACTCCCAGAAACCGTAAACTGACCATCCGAGGAGGCAATCTCGCTCACCGTCAGAAGTGCATTGCCCGTATTCGAAACCGTCAAGACAAGATTGGAAGATTGACCCGTATCCACATTGCCAAAATCCAGACTGGTGGCAGACAGATCAATCTCTGGAGCTGGCGGAGGACCGGGATTGGCGATCTGGTATTTTGTGACGAAATCCAGAAAGTCCGGAAAGTCCACCGTGCCATTTCCGTTCAGGTCGAATTTGGCATCGCTGCCTCCCCAGGCGCCTGCAAAGAGGATGAAATCGGCGAATTCTATCTCGCCGTTGCTGTCGAAGTCTGCGTTTCCACCCGTTTGTGCCCGGGATATTCCTGAAATCAGAACAATGAATGCCAGACCCAGAAGTAGGGCAACACACTTTTTCATCTCTCCCCTCCTGCAAAAAAATCTGAAATTTCTGGTGTCCCTTAACCCACTGCCACTTGCTCCTGCAACTGTTCTGAGGCAAACAGTGCCTGACCCAGAATCGCCTCATAGAGCGGTTCCCGGTCACTATTTGAAATCCGCTCGCCCTGCTCGTCCCGATAGTCGATCACGTGTGAATACACCGGCGGCATCGGAATGTCCTGATCCCTATAAAACCGACATAATCCGCAAAAGTCTGCCATCGCCTCGGCCTGCACGTGTGAAAAACCAAACTTCGGATCCTGTGCCTGGTCGAGTCGAAGGTGGTCGTGAATCGCCAATTCCTCCAACCCGTCCACCAGTCCGGGTTTCTCGCGCAAATCGCTCAGGTGTTCGGTCACAAACCCCCGCCAGCCAGCCTTCCGTCCCTGCACCTGCACCAGGATCGGCGCCCCGTCGGAATAGTGGGCGATAAAATCCTCCAACCCGGGATTTTCGGAAGGCGCCTCCAACCGGGGCGAATTCCCCAGATTGATCGCACACACTCCGATTCCGTTTTGCCTATACAGCCGGACGTGTTCCACCGGATCTGCAAAACACATCCGTGCGTGCCCGGCGTCTTCCCGAATCATCACGTGGGTTCGCAAAATCTCCTCCCCCTTTTCGGCACCCACACCCAGCGATTCCCGAAGCGCTTCTGCCCCCACCGTCAATAGATAGTCCTCCCAGAAATCCACCACTTCATTCGCATACATCAGACTCTGACCCCGGGTCGGATCAAGCCCCAACACCAGCCCCTTTTCCGATGCCTCGCTCAACCGATACAGCTCTGCGGCCACCCGAGCAATATTTCTGGCAATGATCGGATTCAGTTCCGCCTCCCGACCTTCAATATCTCGCCGCATAATGCCGGCCAGCGACTGCGCAAAGACGTAGGGCACACTGCCGTTGTGGAGATGAGGGAGCAGGTGCAACCCCTTCCGCATGGACGCAAACTTCCCTTCGTCCGTCCAGGGCAACCCGTTCCGCGCAATCAATTGCTCCCGAGAAAGACCACCCTTCAGCGGGCCTCCCGTAATCGAAACGGCAAACATCTTGCGCTCTGCAAGAAGCTCTCTGAGCGCCTCCAACGCCGGAGTCGCTTCAAACTCCTCTCCCTTTTCCGCCAGTAATTCATCCACCACCGGTCCAATCAAGCGCAATTCGCAAACCGGTTCCATACCGGTTTGGGCGATCTGCCCCTCCATTTCGGGATACACATTTTCCACAATATCAAGCAAATCCTCCACCGTCTCACGTCCCGAAAAAATCCGCACCGCCCCCACACCAAACAAAACGCCGTTCTGGGTTGACATCTCTTCCTCCTAATGAGTTTTGACGATCAAAGCGGGTTTTGATTGTCAAAATTGATTGGATGACGGATGGCTGATAAAAGCCCGTTCCAAAATGTGAATTCGAAACGTATTTCCTCTTATCGATGTTGTTCCGCCCAGTGCGCCATCCGCTGGTCCTCGTGCTTCATCCGCCAAGTTAACAGCTTCTGGCAATATTGCAACACCGTCTCGCGGTGCCCCGGATCGTCTGCCAGATTTCGTTGTTCTCCCGGATCTGCCTTCAGGTCAAACAACAGCGCCGGCATTCGCTCATCCGCAAAATGGATATACTTAAAGGCTTCGTCCCGCACCACCCATACCAACCCCAGATCCGAATCCTCCAAAAGATCGCGCACCTCGCCCCGAATATCCTGCTCGTAAAAAATCGCATCCTTCCCACCCTCCTCGCCCCGCACCCGTCCCAACACACTTTGCCCTTGAAACCGATCGGGAATCGGCACCCCCAAAAAATTCAGCATCGTTGGTGCGTGGTCAATGGACTCCACAAACCCGTCCAACTGCTGCCCCCGCATCACATCCGCCTCGGGCGACGGGTCCCGCACAATCAACGGCACCCGCATCGCCCCGTCGTAAAATCTACCCTTCCCCGTCAGATAGTGATCGCCTAAATATTCCCCGTGATCCGACGAAAACACAATCATCGTTCGGTCCCACTGCCCCGAATCTTTGAGCGCCTGAAACAAAAGCCCCAAAGACATATCCACCTCGGTAATCATCCCATAATAATTCGCCTGTGTCTCTCGCAAGTCCCGCTCGGATTCCAGTGCCGGAGATCGGTGAATCCGCGACAGATACGGATGATCCGACTCCAATTCTTCCAACTCCCGCACCGGGTCTGGCATATCGGCCGAATCGTACATCTCATGATAAGGCGCCGGACAGATCCGGGGCGGATGCGGCTTAACAAAATTCAAACTCAAAAACCACCTCTGGTCCCGTCGCTTCTGCACATATTTTATCGCCGTATTGGCAATAAACCGACACTCACTATCCTCTTCCGTATAATGCGCCGGATACCACAGGGCCAAATGATCGCCCGGTCCTTCCGCCGGCACATTGGGCTTGTGAATCGCCTCGTGATTGCAAAGCGATTCGGGATACCCCTTCTCTCGCAAATCGTCAAAATAAGCCTGCGAATCATATTCGTGGTACAAAACCTCCTCAAACCCCGGCATCACATTGTCATAACTCAGCGAATACGTCCGGGGGTCATCTGATGGCAGGATTCTCGGATCCACCGCATAATCGTTATATCCAATCAGCCCCGGTCGATAGCCCGCCCCCCGAAGTGCCATTGCGATATTTTCCTGTGCATCCACCAGAGGCACCTTGTTGTTCACCGTTCGGTGAGAACACAGATATCGGCTCGTATACATACACATCCGGCTGGGTCCACAAGGCGCTGTTTGCACAAAACACTGACGAAACAACGTCCCCTCGGCCGCCAACGCATCCAAATTCGGAGTCTGAATCACCGGATTCCCAACGACTTCCAGACAATCTGCTCGCCACTGATCTGCCAGAATAAACAATACATTTAAAGGCTTTGACATACGCACCCTTTCAAAACAGAAGACTTGATCGTGACGCAGGATCACGAAACCCATCCGCTCCCAACCGCACAGCCACACGGAACCACCCTTCCCTATCACATCCCCACCACGAAACCCCATGAAACCCGTCCCTGCCTCTCCCCCCTTACCACCACCCTACCGGCGGTGGGTGGTATGGTGGTTTCGTGGCCCTCCATGTTTCTTCGTGGCCCTTCGTGATCCTGCCTTTATCCGTCCAACCCCTCCAACCTCCCTGCCTCCGAAAGCGTCCGATAAGCCACCATAAAGGGAACATAAAAAGCAGCAAACCCCTTCGGGCCGGACCCATCGAACAACACCGTATCGCCCGCCAGATCTTTCACAATCCGCTTCCCGCCGCCACTGCCACCGATCCCCCGTTTCACCAGTTGTGCCATCATCCGATCCACCTGATCCAAAAACCGTTCGTCGCCCGAAAGCTCGTAGGCATAGGAAAGCGCTTCCATTTCCCGAGCCCCCCCTGCACGCCGATTCAAACTGGGCAATTCCTTGTAAAAAAACCGCCCATCCGGCATCACACAGTGATCCATCAAATCGCCCATCTCTTCCACAATCAACCCCGGAATCCGCTCATCCCCTGTTGCATCGTAATACCGATACAGCGCATTCACGGCAATGGAAATCATAAACGGAACCCGCACCTGCGTGTGTGACGTATAAGGCGCCAGAAATGCCCCCAAATCCGCTTTCCATTCCAAAAATTGATCGGCAATCTTCCGGCAGACATCCAGATACCTTTCCTCCCGCGTCTCCTTGTAAACGGCAATCAACCCGCGCATCGCCCACCCCGTCTCGCGAGCGGCAAACCCGCCCGCCTGCGCAAACCTGGGCGACTCCAGATGCCGGATCATATTGTCCGCAATCGAAATCGCCTTCTCCCTTGCCTCCGCCTTCCCCGTCATATAATAGAAATCCAACAGCCCTTCGGTCCACTCATGAGACGGCGTCACCCCGCCCGTCACATGGCCTGCCGTATGAATCGGCTGTCCGCCCATCTTCATCGGATCATCGCTATAATGACAAAAGTCCACATCGATCCAGTGCTGGGCCGCCACCAGGCCCACATCCCGAAACCGGCGTTCCCCCGTCTTGGCAAACAACAAAAACATCTGGTGTGGAAAATCATATTCATTATTGGTCCACACCAGTTCTCCCTTGCCCCGACCCTGTTGCGTATACCCGTGATCCGGACCATCCCCCCAGTGTAACATCCCCAATCCCCGGTTTCGCCCATCCGCCATATTAATCACCCCCATCTCCAGAGGCACGCTTTTCACCTCTGGAAACACCCGTTCCCAGACCCCGCTGTCCCGATACCAGTCCTCCGACAAAATCGCCACATCCGGATACTGAAACTGCAACGACCGCACCGTCACCTCTTCCGCTGTCACTTCCGGACCGTGAAAGAAAAACAAAAACCGGTGCGTCTTCGCCACCCCCTGTAACACCGTCACTGGCTCCTGTCCGGCCGGATAAATCTCCACCGCAATCCCGCTTTCGTCCACCTTCAATCCCTTGGGAAAATTCTGATGCGCCTGAAAAGGCGTCACCGAAACCCCCTTTTTGCCATCGCACCAGTCCGCCCAAAAATCCCCATAAAAAACCTCCAGCACGTGCTCCACAGATTGATACAGAATCGTCTCTGCATCCAGCACTCGCTCGCCCGGCCCCTCCTTTACCGACGTCCGATAATACCCTTCTCCCATCGCACACCGCACATCCCCCACCGGATCCGGTCGCACCTTCAACCCAATCTCTCCAACCCGGACACGATCTTCCCGCTCCCGATTAATAAACTGATATTCCACCTCCACCCAGGGCTTGCCCGCCCAGGCATACACCAGCACCCGAAAATCAAACAACGTCCCCGTCTCCCCCCGGTGTGTGCCCGAACATTCCACCACCGCCCGAAGAGGTCCCGCCTCCAGCACCGTCAACGCATCCAGATCCGCCTGCCGTGTCTCAAATGCCCGACCTTCTCCATCCACCAGATAAAATCCCGAACACGCCCCCGGCTCCAGCACCACCTCCCCATTCAACACCACCTGCCGAAACAAATCAAATCCTTCCCGAGCACATTCCACCTGAAGCGGCCCCGTATCAATCACCACCCCTTTGTCGGTCTCCTCCACGGAGACTTGAATCTCCGGTTCCACCACCCCCACCGACCCATCCCAGACAAACGACATTTCGTGCGCTCGATTCCCCGGCAAATCCGCCAGAAAATGTGTCATCAACCACTTCACACTTCCGTCCTCCCAGGTCGACGTCACCGCCTTCTGCACCGCAATCGCCTCCCCATTCACAATCCCAAACCCCTCCAGATCTTGCAACTGCCCCTTCGCAAACGGAACCGCCAACGAAACCGGTTCCCCATCCCGATCGTACATCGACAACTTATCAAACCGAATCTGACTCATCACATCCCCTTTTGATAAACAAACACTCCATAAAGCGCTCCAATAGCTCGCATCCCCAAACGGAAGGGCAGGGGTGGGTGGATCTGTGGCCCTTCGTGTGGAGTTGGGCGGTCCGGCGGGGTTTTGTGGCCCTTCGTGATCACCAGCCGTGCACAAAATGCCGGTTCAACGGAAACCAGATCCCGTCCACCAAACTGGACAGTCCCACACCAAACAGATAGCCCACCACAATCCCATAAAAAAACGGCAGCGATCGCCGATACAGACCCACGCCTCCAAACCGCAAAATCAACGTCTTCGTCAACCAGACTAGAAAAATCCCATACCCATATCGCAATCGATGATCTGGAAAGGCCAGCCCAAACGGATGAACCGGCCAGGCGGCAAACCGCGACCCCAAAAATGTCAACACCCCGGCTTCCAACCCACCCAGCAACCAGACCAGTGTCAATTCTGGATCAAAAAACGTGGGCTTCGACCCCTCAATAATGGCAACCTGTTTTTGCATACTGTTCCAATCCGGCATATAGGCTACTCCCAACCCGCCTTCCATATACGATCGGTAAATCTGAAACCCGCAGGCCACCACAAACGCCACCAGCAGCGCCAGGGGCAAAACACCCACCACCAGCGCCGACCGCCGAAGCCCATTGCCCAACAACTGAAAAAAATGAGGAATCGCCGGCACCGAAAGCATCCGCGAGGACGATCCGGCCATCATATTCCGATTTACCAGCATCAGCCCCGTCAAGTCCTGACTTTGCAAATTCACCGTCCCGTACACCGACCTCATAATATGCCAGCCCTTTTCCCCCTGAGGTGCCAGAAATACGTAGCCCGTTGCCGCCGCATACTTGGTCACTCCAAAATAGACCACAAATAACAGCCCCATTTGCACCACGGCCGAAGACCAGGAAACCCCCATCGAAACCAGAAAGCCAAAGAAAAACACCGCAGCACTCACAAATCCCAGCCAGGCCGTCCGATAAGAAACCGGCACGCCATCGTCTTTGCTCCGCGGTTCCCCAAACGCCTTTTGAAGCGTCTCTTTCAAATGCCCACGGGCCACCCACAGCGACCAGATGACCAGCACCACCATCGCCCCGTGGGCCTCCAGCATCAACACTTCCCTCGGTTCGGCCGTCTGCCCCTGAAGCCCCAACGCAAATCCCGTCCGATTCATCACCGCCAGTTTACACGCATTGACCACGGTGAAAAACCAGAAACTCATCAAAATGTTCAACGGACACAAATAGGACAGGCCCATCATCAACGGGTGAATTCGCAGATAGATCGTGGGAAACGTGTTTCCCATATCCACGGCCTTCGTCAGCCAGTGATCGTAGACCGTAATCCTGGGCAACGAGAGCACATAATACCCGGCAATATTCCAGCAAATCACGCCCGCCGTACACGCAAAACCCCCCCAGAACACCCAGTTCCGGAACACATCCGGCACCCGACTCCCCTCCGATTCCTTCAGCAATTCCAGAGGCACCATGGCCAGCGGAAACGTCAGACGTTCGTTCACCAACCACTGTTTGTAAAATAACACACTGCCAAAAAATCCCGCCATCACCAGCGACAAACTGCCCACAAACCACCAAAAAAGCGGCACCGTCCAGTGTTCCCACGGAATCGATTCTCCCGGCCACAGGCCCACATACAACTGTTCCACCACCGGATCGCCCGGCTCCATAAACAGCCAGGTCGGCATATAGGGTCCCACCACATCCCAGAACCGGTTTTCGGGAGAAGAAAAAGCCGCTGGCGCAGAAATATCCGTAATCAAATACCCCACCCATCCAATGGCCGGCACCGTGCCCACCAGCCACACAATGCCAAAAATCGACACCACCTCGGTCCGGGTCAGTGCCAGCCGGGGCACCGTCAGCTTTAAAATCGTGTTTATTCCGATCCAAACCACCAGGGGCATCAACGCCGTTACCGGCAAAAAACTCTTCATCAAATTTCGCCCGTAGTAAGTCGCAAAAATACACATCCCTACCAGCGTAATCAACGCCAGCACCACCGCCCGAACGGTCAGCCCCTGCTCCGGCTGGGCCTCGGGCCTTACCATCTGAACTTCCGATGTTTGCTGTGCCATAACAAGGCTCCTACGACATTCTCTTCTCTACACACATTCGGTATTTATACATTTCCTGTTAGCATAAATACTAACAACACCAAGGTCAACCAAATTTTCCGTTTCAAAACCTTATTTTTCCCTTGACATTCCACCATTTGCATATCACATTGGGAACCCTTGAATGTGGATCTAATTTGTCAACAAACAGCCGGAAAAAAACATAGGAGGACGACCATGGC
>JAPUJS010000301.1 GCA_027296045.1 bacterium
TGGTGAATGAGGGAACGACGTTTAGCAATTGTTTTATTAGCGCACCGTCCTGTGGTCCGGCCCGGGCAAGTTTGTTTACGGGCTATTATCCGCACACGACGGGGATTATGAAAAATGCGGATTCCTGGTCCCGGTCGTGGGTAGAAAATCTGTCGGATGCCGGATATTATTGTGTGAATGTGGGCAAGATGCATACGTTTCCTTTTGAGACGCCGCTGGGATTTCACGAGCGATTTGTGGTGGAGAACAAGGATCGGTATTTGGAAGGACGGTATTATTTCGACGAGTGGGATAAGGCGTTGGCCGCGCAGGGGCTGGTGAAGCAGCAACGGGTGTTGTATCGGGAGCGGGAGGATTATAACGAACGGTTGGGCGCATTCGAATGGGAGTTGCCAGAGCAGATGCACTCGGATTTTTTTGTGGGCAATATGGCTACGTGGTGGTTGAATACAAAGCCAAAGCCTGAGGAGCCGCTTTTTATGGAGATCGGATTTCCGGGACCACACCCGCCGTATGATCCGGTGCCCAGATATGCAGAACCCTATCTGGAAAAAGACCTGCCGCTGGAGGAGGTGAAGGAGGAAGATTTAGAGGGGCAGCCACCTCCGTTTAAAGCGATGCGGCAACACAATTGCGAGGTGGATCACGATTCGGTTGTGCATGTATTGAATCCCACGCCCGAACAACGCCATTTTCAGCGGGCGTATTATCTGGCCAATGTGACGATGATTGATGAGAAGGTGGGAGAGATTATGAATGCCCTGGAGGAGAACGGGTATCTGGAGAATGCTGTGATCCTTTTTACCTCGGACCACGGCGACTGTTTGACCGATCATGGTCACAGTCAAAAGTGGACGATGTACGATACGATTACACGGGTGCCGACCATTGTGTGGTCGCCCGGGCGATTTGAGGGGGGACGGACTGTGGAGGGATTGTGTCAGTGGATGGATCTGGGTCCGACGATTTTAGAACTGGCAGAGGCGAAAGTAGATGAATCGATGGAGGCGATTTCTCTTTTGGGGGCCCTATCGGGTGAGGATTTTGCCGGGCGAGACTACGTGTTTGCCGAACACCCTCGAGACGGGATTTTGCAGGAAACCGAATTTATGACCATGGTGCGAAGCAGGGAGTGGAAACTGGTACACTTTCTGGATGAGCCGTTTGGACAGTTGTTCGATCTGGTGAACGACCCCGGTGAGGTCCACAATTTGTGGGATAAAGCGGAGCATCAAGAGAAGAAACGGGAGCTGCTGGATGTGATGCGAGAATGGTTGATTCGAAGTCACTCTCACACCCGACTTCGGCAGGCAGATTGGCGATGATGGATTGGAAAAAAGAAAAGCGGGACAGTCGCGTGCTGTCCCGCTTTTTTTTGTTCACCTGGATTTCGAACGCTTATGATTCGCGTGGGGGGTGGTTTACTCAATCACAGTTACACGTAGCTCCTCAAGAAATAGGGTGAGTGATTCTGAGAAGAGCACGAAATCGGAAAATCCGATATTGCCGTCGATGTCCATGTCAAAGCGGCTGTCGTAGGTGTTGTCACCGAATGTGCTGCCAAATTTTTCGGCAAAAAGAATGAAGTCGCGCAGGTTCACCTCGCCGTTTCGGTCAAAGTCTCCATCCAGGAAGCGGAGGATGATGATGAGCGGGATTGGGAGAGAGAGCTGGTCGAACCTGCCGTTTCGGCGGATTTCTGCGTTAACCAGGCTGATACGCGTGTTGTCGAACACCTCGGTGGCTTCAAACAAAATGGTGCCCAGAAGGGCGTTTTCGGTTGCCACTGAACCTCCGAAGGAGGCGCCGGAAATTTCGACAAAATCGGTTCGGGGAATGCCCCGGCTGTCGGCGGTGACCGAGTCGATTACCGCTCCGGTCAAGGGGGTGACGGTCTGGCCGTTGGGCAACTCGGTACTGACGACGAATTCTTTAAAGGTGACCCGGGCGGGGTTGTATTCAAATCGGATGATGTATCCGGTGAGGAACTGCACACCGTTGCCGAAGATCTGGATGGGGATATCGGCTTCGGGTTTGATGGCAAAGTTGCGCTTGTTCTGCTGATCGTTTGGGCTCTGGTCCAGGTCCAGAGAAAAAGAGAAGTCGGTGCTGCCAAATAAGACGATGGTATCGCGGACATCCAGGGTGTCTGCCCGGGCGTCTAAGGCATCGATGACGCGGGTTCGGAAGGCGTCGAAGCGGATGGCGGAGGTGCCGGTGATTTCCTGTTTGGTGGTCAGGGTGATGGTGGCCAGATAGCCGTTGGGCGGCACGACGGATGGGAAATTGGATTCGGCTTCGACGGAGTTGGGGCCGGGCCGTTTGGCCGGCTGGACGATGCCCTCGGCTTTTTCGATGGTGAATTGTTGCCGGAAATTATCGACGAGGTTGTCAAAACCGATCGTGTAGCCCGTGGTCGTGTTGCCGGAACCGCCTTCGATAAAGAGTTCGATCTGAAAGGTGGTTCCGGATGGCATCGGGGGCAGGGTGTTTTGACCGTGGTCGATGGGGCTCAATTCTGTACCGATACGGGTGTCCACACGCAGCCGTTTGCCCAAAAACGCGCGTCCGTGGGCCAGGTTGGGGGCTGCGAATGTGGCGGTGAGGCAGAGTGTCAGGGTGAAGAGAAATATATATAAATATTTATTTTTCATATGATTAACATTTTAAGACATGCAAATATGGCACCTGCTCCGAATTTGTGCAGGTACATTATTTTAACTATCGGCATTTATTGGAATTTCTGAATGGAATGAAAAAGGGGCGCGGAAACAATTCTGCGCCCTTTTTTGTGATCTTTGGGTGAGTCAGGACAGGCGACCGTGTACGGCGAGCCAGATGCAGGGGGGATCCGCGCTGGTATGGGTGACCCGGTGTTTTTCATAGGCGGGGATGAAGACGTGATCACCGGGGTGGAGAGAAAGCTTCCGTCCATCTGGATAGGTGAGTTCGGCTTCTCCCTGAAGGAGGGTTACCCACTCATCACGATCCTGATCATACCACTCGTTCTCCGGGGTGATCTGGCCGACAGAAACAATCCGTTCGATTTTGACCCCCCGGTCGGGAATCAGATCGGTGAATTGTTCCTTATCGGGAAGCGGTTTGGGAAGATCATAGAGGTTGTCGGGCATTCGGCGTCCTTTATGTGTAGCAGTCGTCCCATCCATGGTCTGAGTTCGAGGTGTGAAATGATACCGATAATGCACATTGTTGTCAAAAGTATTCGGTTGCTTTGTCGGGAATGCACTTTGAATCCTGTTTGTAATCGGGGTTTTTTTTAATGCCTTGACTTTATCTGGTTATTGATTATCTACTGAGGAAATTTAATGGGGTCTGTTTTTACTTTGAGGAGGCTGCAATGGCAACAGTGATGTTAAGGGTTCAGGCCGGTCCACACCGTCGGATCCATTGTCCGGTTTCTGCATTTGTGTCGGCCGAAAAAACGATCTCTACCGCGATCCTGACGCAGGGCCGAAAAAATGTGCCCTGCTCGGTGCGAAAGGAACGGGGCGGTTTGCAGGTGAGCTGGATTGTGGATGACCTGGCCGCCGGGGCAAGCGCGGTGTATACGCTTACGACAGGCAAAGCGCCTGGTGGGCGGACAAAGGGCGTGGAAGTAAGCAAGGGGCGCGGCGAGGTTGCCGTTTCCATTGGTGGAACTCATTTTACAACCTATTGTTATGGGAAACACCTTGCCCGACCCCATCTGTATCCGGTGATCGGTCCGTATGGCGATCCGGTGACCCGTCGTCTGGCCACACCGGAAGATGGGCGGGGGTTGGATCACCATCACCATCGTTCTATCTGGATCTCCCACGGAGAAGTCAACTCGTGGGATAACTGGTCAGAGGGAGCAGGACACGGACGGACGGTTCACAAACGGTTTGAAGCTCTGGAAAGCGGCCCTGCTGTGGGCCGGGTCGTATCCAAGGGGGTCTGGGTTGGGACAGATGGATGGCAGGGCCCTCCCGGGAAGACC
>JAPUJS010000302.1 GCA_027296045.1 bacterium
GCAGATTTTCATGGCCAGTTGATTCCAATGCTTCAGTCAGAAAAAAAAGAACAACCTGAATCTATTTCTGGCATTGTGAATGCCTTTGTCGAACTTCAGCAAGCCATCAAAGGTAGCAATCTTCCCACCGATCAGAAGCAGGAAGCAACGCAGGCAGTCGATACCCTCAAAGATCAGACCGACAAAAAGCATAAGCCTGACAAAGATGCAATCGCGGAGGCGACCAAGAAGGTTGACCAAGTTTCAAAATTGGCTGGAACTGTTGCCGCAGCTTGGGCAAAAGTCAAGCTATTTGTTGATATTTTATTCCCCGGCTGACTCCCTCACCCTCTACCCTCTACCACCAACAACAAAATCCCTCGCATTTCGGTGCGGGGGATTTCTGTTTGTGCCCATTTTGTGCCAGAATAGCATCGTTTCTTATCGCTTGTTATCGCTACTTAACTTTTAAGGAACACTCACAAAGGGTTGTAATATTTTAAGTTATTGTAAAAACGTATGTTACAAAATGCCATTCGGTGTTTGGCGTTCAAACCTTTTGTTGTATACACGTATTTATTCCGTAAGAGGCAATTGGATCACATTTCCAGTTTTGCCGGATTCTATGATGGCCAGACCAATTTCGATGTTTTTTCGGGCGTCTTCTCCCGGAATCGGAGACGGTTGATTGTTCTGGATGGCCTGGATAAAATCGGAATTTGGGGTAAATCTGCCCAGGCCTTGAGAGGCGTGCGCATCCGGGGGGATCTGGATGGTATCGGGTTTTTCCATGCCGAGGGTGCGCAGCTGGATGGTATCTCGACCCTTTGTTTGAGCAGCCCCTCTGGTTCCCATGAACCCCCTTCCACTTTGAGGCACCGTACAGGATTGACTGGCTTCCAGGTTGGCATAGCCCCCGTTTTTGAAGGTGAGGATGGCTGAAAAGTGGTCCAGGAATGTGGGGGCTTCTTCTCGGGAATAAGCGATTCTGGCGTAGACCTCGCTCACGTCGCCGCCGATGCTACATACAAAATCAATTTCGTGGACTTCCCACTCAAAGACGATGCCGCCGCTTTGATCGCCTTCCAGGCGCCACTCGGAACCCGGACGCACGTGGTGATAGGATTGACGGATGCTCCAGGAGTTGACCAGATCGCCACATTGGCCCGATTCAAAGATCCGCTTGAGTTCTAAAAGAGAGGGGGAATAGCGGGTGGATTGGTCGACCATCAGCTTGACGTTGTTGTCTATGGCTGCCGAAATCATGCGGTCGCAGTCGGAAAGAGAAAGCGCCATGGGTTTTTCACACATCACATGGATACCGGCTTGCATAGAGGCGATGGCTTGTTCGGCATGGCACCAGCAGGGGGTGCAGATCCAAACCGCGTCGGGTTTGGCCTCGTCAAGCATCGAGCGATAATCGCCAAAGGGTGTTGCGCCCACTTCGGCAGATAGGGCCTGGGCACGGTCTTCGGAGAGGTCGGCGATGCCGACAACCGCGACGTCTTCAATTTGCGCCAGGCTTTGTGCATGCCCCTGGGCATTGTTTCCTGCGCCAATGATTGCGACTTTCATAGGTCATTTCCTCTAAGCATTCAGTTCGGTTACAATCCGTTTGATATTGGCAACGCCTTTTGCGATACTGCCTTTGATATCGTTGGGATCTGTTATTTCTAGAGAGATGGTGCCGGAATATCCTGCTCGTTTTAAAATGGTGAAGAGGGTGGGCCACTGCATATCGCCCTCGCCTCCAATGGCGCGACGGGAATATTCACCGGAAGGAAGTTGGTGCCATTCCTCCCCTTCTTGTGGGGATTTGCTCAGGTGGAAGTCTTTGGCATGGGCATGGACGACACGATCGGCAAGTTGGCGGGTGGCTTCAACGTGGTCTTCGCCAAAGACCTGCCGGAAGTTGGTGAAGTCGATGTTGACACCGAAATTGGGCTTGTTGACCAGTTCGATAATTTTCAGGGTTTGGGCGGTGCGACCGAGCAGACGGCCGTGGTTTTCGACGCCCACTTTGATCTTTTTATCGGCTGCCGCATCGGTGATTTCGGCCATGCCTTTTGCAATGCGTTCGAGCACGTCGTCCAGGTCGGCTTCTTCGGGTGGGCCGGGAAGGGAGGACCGTGGGTCGAGGCGGATGGTGTCGGTATGGAGCAGGAGGGCCGTGTCGAGGCGTTCGATACAGCGTTCGATACAGGCACGGTATACTGCTTCGTCATAGACAGCGAAATCGCTGTCGAGGGTATAGCAGGAGGCTTCGAGGTTGTGTTCGGACATGAGATCGCTGGCTTCTTTTGCCTGGTCGTTTTCGTCCCGGTCCGGGTCCCAAAATCTGGAGAGGGGCTCGAAACAGTCGGCTTCGGTTTGTGTACCGACAAATTCGATGGCCTCCATCATGGTGATCTGATTTTCGGTGAACAGAGGATTGAAGCAGTAGCTGCAAACACCGGCTTTCATGATATGACTCCTTTGGTGGTAGCGGGATCACGAAGGGCCACGAAACCCCATCTCCCTACTCGACCCGGCACAGAGGGCCGCAGAACCCTTCTTCGTCTCCCAACCGGTTGAGTGGTTGGGGACGGGATCTGTGGCCCTTCTGGGTGTGAGGCCAGGGTGGTTCTGTGTGGTGGAGAGGTGGGCGGTGCCGGGGTTTCGTGATCCAGCATTATACCCGGTCTTTTAATTTTTCGATCTGCGCCGCACATTCGCTGCGGGCTTTGGCCAGGCCTTCGGGGGTGACGTTTCCACTTTTGAGGTAGTCGAGTACGATGTTTTCGGCAGCGACATATTCTCCGGAGATATGGGCGACTTCCGAGGCGATGTCGTTGGGGATGGTGGTGACGCCGTTGCAGTCGCCGTGGAGGAGGTCTCCAGGATAGACTGTGATGCCGCCTACATAGATGGGAACGTGAATGGAAAGGGTATGGCAGTAGGCGTGGGCGCAAATGGTGCCGTTGCTGAAAGCGGGAAAGCCGATGGCGCGAACCTGGTCCAGGTCGCGGGCGGCCCCACTGGTGATGAGTCCTGCGGCCCCGAATGTCTGGTAGGTGGTGCACATGACTTCACCGAATGTTGCGGCTTTGGATGGGGTATCCAGATCTTGAAAGACGATGACGGGAGGACCGGGGATTTCGGAAAATGCGGCAACCTGTTTGTCGATACTGGAATAGACATCGCCTTCTCTGGGCGGGGCATCCGAACGGTAGGTGGCTGTGGCGGCATAGCCGACCATGGGCGGCATTTCGGGAAAGCAGGCCTGGATGCGACTGTCCATATAGCCGACATTTCGAGGGCGGATATCGAAGATTTCGATGATGTTGCAGATGGTCGGTGTGTCATATTTGGCCAGCAGGTCGAGGTCGGCTTGCGACAGGCCGCTCATAAGGTGAACTCCTTAGTTTTAGGTTCCGGGGGTCGGGTTGGAAGAAGGGCCAACCCGAAACGGGGAATTTTAGAGATGTTCCATCCCGGCAGGCATGAAGATCTCGTGTTTGTCGGGGTCGGAATAGCCCTGAATTTCCATGGGGGCAACGCCGGGGCTTTCCAGTGCGGCTTTGACGATGTGCTTGTTGAAAACGCTGACGAATTCGCTGTCTAGATAATCCTGAACAGGCATCCAGAGACATTCTTCGATCTCTTCGTCCTGTTTGGTCACATCTTGAGAAAGCGGCGAAAGACGGCAGACAAAGTAGATGTCGGATTTGTTGTACCGATAGCCATGCCAGTGACGAAAGCACACCAGGGATTGGAACACGGTTTGAACACCGGTTTCCTCCCTGATTTCCCTTGTGACACATTCTGCAATATGTTCGCCGGGATGAAGTGCTCCGCCCGGAAGTTTGTAGGACGGGTTTTTGCTGCGCCGGTGTTTTTCGCTGACAACCAGGAGTTCATTTTTGTCGTTAATGACAACCCCACCTGCACCGGTATAGTGGGTTGCAAAAGGGGGAATGAACGACCCCTCGACCAGGCAGTGGGTGAGCAGGAGGTAGTCTTCCAGGCTGTGGTGGAATGTGAACCCGGCATCTGTGGCGATGGGAATTAGAGCGGCTTTTGCAATGGGGATTTCCAGCCAGACGACTTTGTAGCCTTCCTCGCGCCAAACGTCGAGGGAATGAGCCAGTTGCTCTTGAAAGGCTGTTGGGTCGTCGGGGAGGAGATCGGGGGCAACAACCATGCCGCCAAAGGGATTGGGGCTGGCTTCCAGGACTTTCATTCGAACTCCTTTCTGTGAATCGAAAAACGGATTGTTATATTACAGAACGGCAAAGGGGTTTGCAAGGGGATTGTGAGGCGGAGGTTTTTCTTGACAGGGGTCTGGAAAGACGCTGATATTGACTCCGACAGAGCATCGATCCATTTTCACCCGAATGAGAGCGTATCTATGGACTGGTTTTTGTTGAACAAATATTCGATTGCTTCTTTTTCCCAGTTGTTGCTGTCGCTGATCATCACGGTGTATTTGGCAATGGTGAGGAATAAGTCCCGGCCGACCTGGCTGCTGGTCTTGTTTTTCGCCAATTTCACGGCAACGATTTTATGCTATTTTCTTTTGATGTCCGTGCAAGTGCCGTGGCGACTTTATTTTGGGATTTCACAGGGGGTGTTTGGCACACTCGGGCAGGTGATCATGATCCAATTTGCCTACGCATTTCCTCAAAATCGACACCTTCGAGAATCCCGCCTGGTCCTGGGGATTTCTCTCGCTATGCTCCTCGTTTTGGGCCTCTGGCTGGGAGACGAGTATCGGTCGGGCGATCCGTTTGCCCTCCAGGTGGTGGGCATCGCGATGATGGTGGAAGCGGCCTGGGTCCTTGTCGTGCTGGTTCGCAAGACCCTGATGTTCAATCAGGGCGTGACCAATCGGTTTGGGGTGATGGAGTTGGGTGTGCAAACGGGATGGCAGAGGTGGCTTCGGCCGGTGAACAAACAGGCACGGGCGTTGCGGTCTTTTTCGCTTCTGATGATGCTGTGGCTGGGCCTGAGTGGTCTGTTGGTGCTGGAGAGCGTTGACGTGGTCTCCTTAGAAACACTCCTTCTATCGGCGACAAGCACGTATCTGCTGTTTCTCTTCCTCTTTGTGATGGTTTATATGAACAACGCGCCCGAACCTTCTAACCTGAAAGTCAAACTGGTTGGGATTTCTCTGGTGACCATGCTGGTGATTATGGCAGATATGGGAGTCATGGTTCTGACGGCCTTTGAAAAGACATATCAGACCGGACTTGTGAAGGAAGTGAAGCGAAGTCGTCGGGCGCTATTGGAGCAGAAGCTGGACGAAATTCCGGAAGGGGTTTTGTTTATTAATGGATATGCACTGGATACCGACGGACAGAATCGAAGGGCCGAGCGGATGTTTACCCGTGCCGGGCATTCGCCCAACCCTTTTCAAGAAAAGTATCTGGAAGCACAGTTTACACCGGATGTAATTGCGATGTTGCTGGCCGAAAAAGGGCTGGATCCCAACGAAGCCAAGGAACGAATTCTTCAAGCCTTCAGCCGGTCGACACTGCTAAAGCTAGGTGCCGAATATGACTACCATGGTCTGATTTTCGATATGCGGTTCTGGGTACAGTATTTTACGCTGGGTGATTCTCTGTTTGAGGTCGTCTATTCCGAATATTTTCACCTGAAACAGATGCAGGCATATACCTATCCTCTGATTGGGTTTATCGGGTTGACGACCTTATTTATTTTATTGATATTCCCCTTGTTTTTTCGTGTCAGCCTGGATCGACCTTTGCAAAGTTTGTTGGGGGGAGTGCGTCGGGTGAATGAGGGTCGTTTGGACGTGGTTGTGCCGGTTCACGTGGAAGATGAACTGGGTTTTTTGTCTCAGTCGTTCAATGGGATGGTTGCGTCGATCCGGGAGGCCGAGGGCAAGCTGAAGGCCTATGCGGGTGAATTGGAACGATCCAACCAAAAGCTGGAGGATGCCAATCGGACTTTGGAACAACGGGTGGAAGAACGCACCCGGGATTTGAGTGAGAAAAATCGGGAATTGGAGCAGACACTGCTGGAGCTTCGAGAAACACAGAATCGGCTGGTGATGCAGGAAAAGATGGCGTCTCTTGGACAACTGGTGGCAGGCATTGCGCACGAAATCAACAATCCGATTGGGGCGATGAAGAGTTCGGCGGATGTGTCAAACCGATGTGTAAGCCGCATTGAGGAGGAAGTTGCCCAGCGGGAGTCTATCGAGGCATTGCGGGACAGTCGACGATTTTTGCAGTCGATGACTTTGTTGAAGGATAACAATCAGGTGGCCATTTCGGCCGGAGAACGGGTGGCGAAGATTGCGCATAGTTTGAGACAGTTTGTCCACCTGGATGAGGCAGAGTTTCAGCGGGTGGACTTGCATGCGGGCCTGGAAAGTTCGCTGGTGCTGGTGCAGATGGGCAATCAGATTCGGGTGACAAAGGATTATGGTGAACTGGACCCGGTCTATTGTTCGCCGGGGCAGATCAACCAGGTGTTTTTTAATATATTGAAAAATGCGACAGAGGCGATTACGGAAACAGGAGAGATTTACATTTCGACCTGGCAGGATGGAGGGACGGTTGGGGTGTGTATTCGGGATACGGGTAAAGGGATTCCAGGGGGCCAGCTTGAACATATTTTCGATTTTGGATTTACACGGTCGGGAGGCCGGGTGCGGCTTGGTTCGGGTCTTGCGTCGGCCTACAATATTGTCCGGCGACATCAGGGAGAGATTGATATTCAAAGCGAGGTGGGCAAAGGGACTGAGGTAACGATTCGCCTGCCTGTGCAAAGCATGGAGGTTCGTTAAATGGCGTCTATTTATGAACATATGGGGGTAAAAATCATCGTGAATGCGGCCGGTCCAGTAACCCGGCTGAGTGGGGCGTTGATGTCAGAGGAGGTGGGTGCGGCGATGCAGGAGGCATCTCAGTATTGCGTGGATATTGCAGAATTACAGGCCAAGGCGGGCGAGCAAATCGCCAGATGGACCGGTGCCGAAGCCGGGTATGTGACTTCCGGAGCGGCGGCGGGTTTGGTGCTTGCCACGGCGGCCTGCGTGACCGGATTGGACCCGGGGAAAATGAATCGGTTGCCGGATACGTCGGGAATGAAAAGCGAAGTCATTATAGCCCGGAGCCACCGTAATTTCTATGACCATGCCATTCGAGCGGTGGGGGTTCAGTTGATCGAGGTTGGCATTTCCGATCGATTCAGCGGGGCCGGGGTGCGGGATACGGAGGCCTGGGAAATTGGCGATGCTATTACCGACCAGACAGCTGCAGTTGCCTATGTGGCCAACTCTCGAGCACGACCGCCGCTTTCCGAGGTTGTCGCTGTGGCACACAAACATGGGGTGCCCGTGGTTGTGGATGCAGCCGGACAACTGCCACCGGTCTCCCATTTGAAACGCTTTATTGAAGACGGAGCCGATGCGGTATGTTTCAGCGGTGGCAAGGCGATTGGAGGACCTCAAGGGTCGGGCATTTTGGCAGGTCGGCGAGACTTGATTGCCTCGGCGGCTTTGCAGCACCTGGACCAGGATGTTCTGTTTGAGCTGTGGTATCCTCCCCCTTCTCTGATTGACAAAGATGCCCTGCCAGGGGGACCGCAGCATGGGTTGGGACGTCCGTGCAAGGTGGGAAAAGAACAGATTGTGGGATTGATGGTGGCACTAAAACACTTTGTAGAAGAGAGCGATGATGTCCGGCGGGATCGGTGGGAAAACACCGTACACGAATTGGCCCATGCCATTGGAAGTCTGCCCGGTGCTGAGATCGGTGTCCAGATCGATCCGGGGCGACCGGTGCCGATGCTTCGTCTGGCTCTATCCGAAACCGCGGGCATGACGGGGATTGAACTGGTGCAGCAGTTGATCACAGGAAACCCCAGTATTCATGTGGGCACATCTCAGGTTTATGATGGGGTACTGACGTTCAGTCCGATGTGTTTGAGAGAAGGCGATGCGAAAAAGATTGGAAATCGATTGCAGGCATTGTTGTCCTGAGTGTACGGGAGACGAGATGGGATACAGGCTGAAGTGTGTGCTTGCTAATAATGAGAATTAGATTCGCTTGACATTCTATGGGATGTTCCGGTATATTTGGGTTATCTTTCTCGAATTGTTGTACTCAGCCAAAGGAGGTTGGCAATGGCCATTATCACCGTCTCCAGGGAGTATGGCAGTGATGGGCGCACGGTGGCACAAAAAGTAGCCGAAGCGCTTGGCTACGAACATATTGACAAGGACCTTCTTGTCGAAGTGGCGAGGAAGGTGCAGGTCCCGGTTGCGGAAGTGGCGCGTTATGATGAGCAGCCGGAACACTCTGCCCTCCGCATTTTGCGAAAATTCCTGACCCCCGGATATGCAGATACCCTGACGGGTTTGTCCGAATACGAATGGTGGGCAACGGCCACTGTGCCCGAACTTTCCAGCCAGGACGATCAGGCATTTTCCACGCTGGATGAGGAAGTCTATGTCCGATTGACCCGGGAAGTGCTTACCGAGATGGTTGAACAGGGCGATCTCGTGACATTGGGCAGGGGCAGCCAGGCGATGTTTTCTGAACGATCCGACGCGCTCCATATCCGGATTGTTGCTCCCAAGGTTTTTAAGGTGCAGATTACGATGGGGCGGGATGATTTGGATGGGGAAGAAGCGGCGTTGAAGCGGATGAAGGAAGTGGATGAAAAACGAAGGCTGTATATCAAGCGGCACTATCATATCGACTGGGCAGATCCTCGAAACTATCATTTGACCGTCAATACCGGCTTGATGGGCGTTGATGGGGCCGTAGCGGCTATTGTGGGTGCTGCCAGACGGCTGCCGGTTGTTCAACCAATGATACAGAACTGACAGGATAGGATTTTTAGACAGAATCGCCCAGGAGAGCTACAACTCTCCTGGGCGATTCTGTTTGTCAGATTTGGATCTCAGGTGCGGTGTTCCAGATAGACACGTTGCATTGCAGCCAATTTGTCGTCGTCTTCCGCAACGCTTCGGGCGACCTTTGTTCGTCGGAATGTGTTTATGTATTTTTTTTGGATGTTTCGCGTTTTTGAGCTGCGTAGGTATTGGTTTCTTTTTGCCAATACAAATCCCGGGGGTGTTCGCGGAGGGGCTGTGGAATGCCGAAGCCCAGGATGAACGCCCGGCGGGGAATGTCGGAGGTGTTGGGGCTGGTGTAGTGGAGGGTCCGGCTGTAGTGGAAGGTAGCTCCGCCAGGGGGAAGGGGGCAGGCCACGGCTTTGGACAGATCGGCCTGGCCGTCGTCGACTTCGAGGCCATGGATTTTGGGATTGTTGTTGATATGGTGGTGATTCAGAATCTCTTTTTTGTGTGAACCGGGAATGAATTGCATACAACCATTGTCCAGGGTGGCTTCCTGAAGCGGCATCCAGACACTTAAAGAGAGGTAGTTCCCAGATGGGTCCCAGTAGGCCTCATCCTGGTGCCAGGGCGTGGGGGCGCCGAAACGGGCGGGTTTAAAAATGGCGTGGCATCCTCTCTGGGTGGTGTCTTCTCCGAGTAGCTGGATGGAAATGGCCAGGGCGTTGGCTTCGTAGAGGGTGTTGTTGAGGGCGTCGGCATATTTTTTGGGGTTCAGGATTTGGGGCAGGGAAGCGATGGTGTCGTCTTCATCGGTGCCGGCCAGGTCGAATTCCATGCCTTCTTCACGACCGGCTTGTTGCGCGAAGATTTCATCGTATGCGATTCGCATGCGATCGAGTTCTTCGGCTGTGGTGATTTCGTCGATGGCCAGATACCCGTTTTCACGGAAAAATTGAATCTGATCGTCCGAAATGGAAATGGTGGGTCTGGGGCTTGTAGACATAGCTAAAATTCCTTGGTTATACGATTGGGATTCTGGAAGTCAATAGGACGAAGCGGCACCAGGATTTACCTTTTTCCTGGCACCTGTATGTTTCAATATCTGGATCTCTAAAGTCCCATTTCGATATACGCCCGCGAAATTTTCTCAATGGCAATGACGAAGGATGCTGTGCGCAGGTCGGGTATTTCGTCGCGGGAAAGGTGGATTTCTCGGATGTTCTGGTAGGCCGTGCGCATCGTGTCTTCCAGACCCGAACGGACCAGGTCGAGCTCGTCGCCTCCGTGGGTCAGGTTGGATTTGAGGTGGTCGGGAACGGATTTACCCAGGAGCTCTTCCAGAGCATCGATGATCTGTTGCCCGCGGATTTCTTCGTGGCGTCGGTCCAGACGGCCGAATCGGATGTGGGAGAGGTTTTTGATCCATTCAAAATAGGAGACCGTTACACCGCCGGCATTGAGGAAGGCATCGGGAAGGATGACTTTGCCCTGTTCTCGCAGATAGTTGTCGGCTTCATAGGTTACCGGTCCGTTTGCAGCTTCGGCAATGAGATGCGCCCGGATTCGAGGTGCGTTTTGAAGGGTGATCTGGCCTTCCAATGCCGCCGGGATCAGGATGTCGCATTCGGCTTCGAGGGCAGAAGCGCCGTCTTGGGTATAGGTGGCGTTTTCAAAGCCTTTGACGCCACCGTGTTCCTGGAGGTGGGCAAAGACTTTTTCAACCGAAAGGCCCTGGTCCGAGAAGAGGGCACCGTCTCGTTCGATGATGCTCACAATTTTGGCATCGTCTTCTTCTTCGAGAAATTTGGCGACGTGAAAGCCCACATTGCCCAGGCCTTGGATCACGATCTTCTTGCCGCCCAGACCGCCCTCTAATCCTGCGCGTTTCACATCTTCGGGATGGCGGAAAAATTCCTGGAGGGCATACTGGACGCCCCGTCCGGTGGCTTCCACGCGTCCTTCGATGCCACCCTGAGAAAGGGGCTTGCCCGTGACACAGGCAATGGCATTCAGATCTTCGGGGTGCAGGGTTTGGTAGGTATCTGCGATCCAGGCCATTTCTCGGGGGCCGGTGCCCATGTCGGGTGCAGGTACATTCTGGCTGGGGTTGATATAGTCCTTTTTGATGAGTTCCTGGGCAAAACGGCGGGTGATTCGTTCCAGCTCAAATTCGGTAAATTTGCGGGGGTCGATGCGCAATCCGCCTTTGGACCCACCAAATGGGACATCGACAATGGCGCACTTATACGTCATCAGGGCCGCCAGGGCTTCCACATCGTCTTGATCAACCGTTGGGGAGAATCGGATGCCGCCCTTCACGGGCAGGCGGTGTTCGCTGTGGACAGAACGCCAGCCCGTAAAGATATGGTAGCTGTCACGGAATTTGACAAAAAAGCGGACCTGGTAGACGTTGTTGTTGGCCTTAATTTGGTCGGCCAGGCCGGTGGGCAGGTCGAGGGTGGCGGCTGCTCGGTCGAACATGAGGTCGACGCTTTCCTTGAATGTGTGTTCCCGTTTTGCCATAGAGGCACCTTTCCACAGATGGTGGGGAGTGGGGTTGTTTCATAATTATGACAACAAGGGAGGGAAGTCAAGGGGAGAAAAACAAAACTGAGCATATTCAGGAAGGCATTCAGGTCGGGAAGATGTTGGATGGTCATTGGTGAGAAGGCTTTCGGCATGGTTAAGGTGTATGGGGTTGGTCG
>JAPUJS010000303.1 GCA_027296045.1 bacterium
GTGCCATCCACCGCCTGACACGGAATGTCCAACCATCCAAGCACGGTGGGCAACACATCGTGAGCCTGGACGAATCCCGATACATGCTGGCCTCCCGCAACATCCAGATGTCGCACAATCCAGTTTAATTGTGTGTTATAAGGGTGCAACACATCCGCCCCTTTCCCAAATTTTCCGTGATCCATCACCTGTGTCCCATGATACGACATCAACATCACCACCGTGTCCTCTTTCAAGCCCAGTTCTGTTAGTTTATCCAGCAAATGTCCCACCCACCGGTCCACCAGCGTAACCTCTCCAAAATACAGCGCTTTAATGCGCTCTCTTTCTGCTTCGCTCAGACCATCCCCTTCACTCCCTGCCCCCGGCGTAATAAAATCTTTTCAATCCCAGTCCGGCACGTATCGATCCGCATATTCCCGGGGCGGATCCCAGGGTTCGTGGGGGTCAAACGAGTCGACCCAGAGGAAAAACGTCGCATTATCCGCATTCTCCTCCAGCCATTCCCCGGCCCTGCGAAACACCCGAGCACAACTGTAATCTTCCTCCCTTTTTCGGAATCGCTGATTCAACAAATATTGCATCAATCCCACATGCCGATCCCAGTTGATCGGCTCCCGCACATGCTGCCGAATCAAATCTGCAATCGAATCTCGGGTGCCATAACGCCAGTTATCGCTCTCTTGACCCCGAATAAAATCATACGTCACAAACCCCCTTGTATAATTCATCGTGGGTTTGAACATATGATACGTATCGGCCACCAGCCCCGTCAGATACCCGTTTGCCACCAGGATCTCGGCCAGGGTATCCTGATCCGGCGGAATTTTGTGCCAGCCGGGCTGGTGGTGCCAATGCCCCCGTCGGTCAAAATTAAACCGCCACGGAAACGTCCGCCGTCCTGTAAACAAACTGCGCCGGGTCTGAAGCGTCGGCTGGCACTCTCCAAATGCCCGGTCAAACACCACAGATTCTTCTGCAAATACATCTAAATTCGGTGTTTCCACAAAACTCAATTTCTTCCCCGGACCAATAATATCTGCCCGAAACGTATCCAAACAGATGCAAATCACGTTCATAGTTCGCCTCCCTCAACCAGGTGTGATATCAACTCTTTCACCCGCCAAAATATCCCCTGATCCAACCCGCGTCAAGCTATCTTGCACACTCCAATCATGAAAGATTTCCAATCCATCTATCCTTATGAATTTCTTGCACCTTAGCTCAATTTTACCCCCGGTCAGAAACCAAAATCTTCAAAAAGGAACTTGACTTTATATACGCACCGCCCTATTTTCTTCACGAAATAGGGCAGGAAAACATCTCAAAAAGAAAGCAACCGACGTGGCCATAACCCGCCAGAATAGTTATCAACCCGCCAGCTCACAGTTTATCTGTGTGAATGGCCACGTACGCCCCGATGCCAATCTCAATCTGAATCTCGAACCGATCATGACGGATTCGGATGCTGGCAAGGGCACCGAATACTGGACCTCCTGGCGGGACGGTGTATAGAACACACCAAAACAAAAAGCATACACGAACCCGCCGATGAGGTCAAACTCAACGGCGGGTTTTTTCATGCAAACCTTTCAACAAAAGCCGAACCCAACGCCCTCAAAGAGTGTCTTATAAAAATGCCATCTACAATCAGGTCCTAAGATGAACGAATCACACAAATATATCCAGAACATCCGATGCTATACGGCCTACCGTCTCTTCTGGGGCCTGCTCATCATCGGGCCCATTCTCATGCCGTATCTGCTTCTAAAAGGCCTGAGCTATTCGGAAATCATGATCTTGCAGTCCGTTGCTGCAATATCCGTCGTGCTCTTCGAAGTGCCCACCGGCACCATTGCAGACAAGATATCTCGAAAGCTCTCCATCTTTCTGGGCGCAGTCTGTATGGGCATTGCCCTGACCGTCTACGTCCTGGCCGACTCCTTCTATGCCCTCGCCATTGCCGAAGCCATCTTTGGCCTGGGTATGACCTTTGGCAGCGGAGCAGACACGGCTCTCCTGCACGAAAGCCTGGATCGGATGGGCCGAAAAGACGACTACACCCGCATCGAAGGCCGGGCCATTGCCGTCGTGTTCGCCGGACAGGGAATTGGGGCCATTGTCAGCAGCATTCTCTACACCTACAACCCCAACCTCCCCTTCTGGATCAGCGTAGCCAATATGTTCATCGCCGCTCTGATCTCCCTGGGCTTTGTCGAAACCGAACGTCAAAAAAGCGAACACCAATACCACATTCACGTCCTGCGAAGTGTGAACATCGTTTTCAAAACACCGAGAATTCTCTGGACCGTCCTGTTGGCCGTCCTCATGGGCTTCGCCTTCCGGTCGTGCTTCTGGCTCTACGAACCCTTCTTCAAAACCGTTCACATCGAGGTAGTCTGGTATGGCACCATTTTCTTTTTTTTCAATGTTGTGGCCGCCCTTTCGGCCAAATTCCTCAATCACCGGTTCAACAGCTACCGGCGCGTCCTGCTTTGCCTGGGCATCATTCTGGCGGCCTCCTACTTGCTGCCCGCCCTGTTCGTGTATCCCTGGGCCATCGGGATCATCGCCTCCCAGCAGATCGTTCGGGGAATGTACCGGCCCACGCTCAACGCCTATATCAACCGGCAGATCGACGACCAGTATCGCGCAACGGTCATTTCCATCGTCAGCCTGTCAGCCAATTTGAGCTATGCCTGCCTGGCCCCCCTTGTGGGCACCAGCCTGGATACCTGGGGTGCCATCCCCACCTATGTCTGGATGGGCACAGTCACCCTGGGCGGGATTCTGCTGCTTGGCCTGCTGCGAAAAGCCCAGCGTCTCCGACAGCCGATAGAGATCCCTTCGGAGGAAGGTCTGAGGCTTGAGACCGGCACCTAATCGTTTGCCGTCTCAGGCCCCTCTCAACTGGATTTGAAACGTTCTCACCGTTTGAACCCTTCAGAAAGGCACTCCCATGAACACCGACGTATTCTATCAGATGCCTTCATACGCAACCTTGATCGTTCAAGACCTACAGTTTTCAACCCGATGGTATCAGAAAATCCTGGGCTTTCAGCTCATCTTCCAGATGCCCGGCCCCGGCGGCCAGCCCAGCCTCTCGCACCTCCGCTGGGCAAAATACGCAGACCTGATGCTGATGGCCGAAACCTCCAACCACTCGAACCGCGGCCTGAAGGGTTCCGGCGTCACCCTCACCTTTGCCGTCACCGAAGGCTCTGTAGATGCCATTGCCAGCCGCGCCCGAAACAACGGCTATCCCCAGGTATCGGGTCCGCACAACCGCCCCTGGAAAGCCCGCGAGGTCATTGTCATCGATCCCGACGGCTATCGCCTCACCTTCTCCGAGGCCCTGCATTCCACCCAGGACCTCGAAGATGTGGTCGGCAAGATCATCAAAGAAGCCGGCCTGGAGATGTCAAGCCGAGGCCATGAGTGATGTTTACAAAAACAGTCTGAGGAAATCCCATGAAAACCGCACATGCAGACACCATTGACATCAAAATCAACCCCGCCATCTCTCGCGAGCAACTCTACACCTTCTATCAGAACAACAACATCTGCGAAGAAGGCTACGACATCGAAACCGCCACCTGCGTGCTGGACCACAGCAGTCTCATTGTAGGTGCTTTGGAAGGCGATCAACTGGTCGGCTTCGCCCGAGCTCTGTTTGACGGCAGGGAGGCAGCCGTAATGGAGTTTTGCATCGCGACCGAATTTCAAGGTGAAAACTTAAAAAAAAGCAACGGCTCCCTGCTTGAAAAAGATGATTCTGGCCTCGGCAAACGTCTGGGCAAGGTCTTCCTCGACGAACTGGTCCGAATGGGCACCAACT
>JAPUJS010000304.1 GCA_027296045.1 bacterium
TTCTACAAAACGGTACCCTCTGACACGCCAATTTGCCCAATGATGATGAACCCGAGCGGCAGATGACAGTGTGGCCAGGAGATCGAATTGGATCGTGCTGTTGTTGGCTTTAACAAATACACCACAAACACGATACTCAGCACTCAAACCTGTTTCGTCAATTTTAAGCGTTTGACCAACCGGATCACGATCTCCAAAAAGTTTTTGAGCCAGTGTTTGAGAAATTACCAAAGAACCCGGCGAACGCACCAGAGTTGCAGCATCACCCATTTTAAAAGCATGCGGAAACGTATCAAATACGTTGTCGTCAGCCAGACAAAAAAGCTGAGAAAGTGCTTTGTCTCCCACAGTCACAAAAACCTCTCGACGGAACAATCGTGTGACATTCAATACTTCAGGATATTCATCCTGCAAAACACCAGCTAAGGCACCCGAAGTACGGGTCGTGTAAGACAGTTGATTTTCGCTACTCACCGTTGAACGAACCACCCGATATAAACGATCCGTATTTGGAAACTGTGTGTTAAAACCGAGTTCCCACCGAATGTACATGGCAATGAGAATGACACACGTCATACCAATTGCAAGCCCCAAAATATTGATCGCTGAATGAAATCGTTGACGCAACATACTGCGAATTGCAACGGTCACATAACTCTTAAACATCAGTCTACCCCCAATGATCTTAGAAATCGTTCGATGAACTATATATTGGACCATTCAACAGGGGTTCTGGTTTTATCACTGGTTTTCTATAGGCAAACGGGTCCATTTGATTCATGTGGCATTTTGTTCAGGAAACCTTATCTTGGTCAATCGATAAGCTAAAGCCGGTTGGATGTAATGATAATTTTTTCCGGAGGAGACTCTCATGAAACTCGTACTCTATAATAATTTTCAACTAGGTGTTTTGCAGGGCGATGCGGTTGTTGATGCTGGTGATTCAGTAGCTGACTTGGGACATCACAACGCACAAGAGATGATGCAGATGATTATTCGTGACTGGGATACTATGCAGTCCAAGATCGAGGGTGCCATAATCGGTGGAAATCGTACAGCGCTCGATTCGGTGACGTTGCAGCCGCCGCTGCCGCGCCCCGGCCAACTCATGTGCGCGGCCGTCAATTATCTGGAGCCGAGACAGCCGGATCGTGGACCGTTCAATGGCTTTCTGAAGGCCAACACCAGCGTGATTCCTACCGGCGGCAAGGTTGAACTCCCTGCCGCTGAGGCGACCGTTTTCCATTTTGAGCCTGAGTTGGCTTTGGTGATCGGCAGGAGGGCCAGCCGCCTCTCGCAAGCCGAGGCGCTAGACTACGTCTTTGGCTACACACAGTTCATGGATGTTTCGGCTCGAGGATTGCCTGGCGGCTTCTTCCTGGGAAAAAGCTGGCACACATTCGCTCCCATGGGACCGGCTTTGGTGACGGCCGATGAGGTGTCAACTCCGAATGACCTTTCCGTGAAGCTGTGGGTCAACGACACCCTCAAGCACGATTTTTCTACAGGCGAAATGGCCCGCCACATCCCGGAGCTGCTGGAGGAAATCACCAAGGTCATCACCCTGGAGCCGGGGGATGTCGTTGCAACCGGCACCCATCACGAAGCCCTGTCACCGATTGAGGATGGCTTCAAGGTTCGATTGGGGATCGAGGGATTCGGTCCACCCTTAGAGGTCAGTGTCCACGATTCGCTGAAGAGGCGTTGGTAGAAGGCGAGGGTTGGACAAATTAAATACCTATGGAAACCCTTTCACAATGAATAAGGAGATGAACATGGCCGAACAAGAATACCGCGTTGCTCCGCCGGGATTCACCCGCGATCAGTGGGATGAGTTTATGGAACAGGGCATGTTGGTGATCGAAGATGCACTCACAGATGAAGAATGTGATCGTTACATTGATATGATTGACGCTGTAGCTGCACGCAGTGAAAAGTACGATCCGGCGAAATTTTTTGGACCCAATAACATCGTAGAGCGTTATCCCGAATTTGCCGAGTTGATCGATCACCCTCGGCATATTGGTTTTATGCATGATGTTTATGGCGAACTTTTGAAAATCCATATTTCTCAGTGTTTTTTACGACCTCGCGATACCAATCGCAACAAGTGGCATCCAGATGGCGCACGTGCCCTTCCTTATAGCGTGTTTTCGCCAGAAATGCCCATACAGATTAAGGTGGCTTATTGGCTAACTGATCTTCCCGAACAAGAGATGGGCAATTTTGTTTACATGCCCGGTAGCCACAAGGGGCAGTATTTCGACTTTTATGACACCCACGACAATGTACCAGGTGAAAAGATTTTATGTCCAAGACGTGGCACCATGACGTTTATGCACTGTAGCACGTGGCACCGTGTTGCCCCTAACAATACGGATACGGTTCGCAAGAATATCTTTCTCGCATATTGCCCGTCGTGGGTCTGCGAAGCCGATCGGCATCAATGTTCACCTTATTGGCTTGACACACTCAATCGAGAGCAGCGCATTATTATGCGCAGTTACGGTACCGGATATGCGCGAACAAAACCTGCTGCCAGCGAATTTCCACTTTTCCTCGACCGGGATACGGAGTCCGACCGCGATGACGGGGTGTGGCCTGCGCATGTAGCATTGCATCGGCGCAAGCGTTTGACCGCTGTAGAAAAATTCCAGATGGAGGCCGTGCAGGTCTGATAAGATTTGCATTCTCTTTCAGAATTGCGTAAGACAGGGCGATTATGTCCTGTCTTTTTTTTTAAGAGGCTCCTGTTAGATCCTTGGAGTATGCGACGCCACAGGATCGAAAGGCAATGATGTGCGGGCACATTCGGATTATTGAGGTGCCTAAAAAAGGAGCAGCCCTGCTGGAATCAGATCCAGAGGGCTTATTAGCATCTGTTGGTTGTTTTTTAAAAGTTGATTCTAAGGCTGAGCTTGCCAAGCATTTGGGTGTGGTTAGATCCAGAGTGTCAACGATTCTCAATTTGCTGAATCTGGATGATGAGATCCAATCGTTTATGCTCAGTCTTGACGATGATGATAAGAGGTTAAAGGCGCTCAATGAAAGGCGCTTGAGGCCGATTGCGCTGATTAAAAAGAAGGGTATTCAGAAAGAACGGTTTTGGAACTTGCTGGTGGCAAAAATGCTATGAGTTTTGAGACAAGGGATGTCAAACACCACTACGCTGTTCATTCCATATGAAACGCGGGCCGTCGAATAACAGCGACAGATGATTCAGTATATCCCGACCCATGATACCGCACGCTTGGTCTATTAACAGAAATTGTCCTCGGATTGTCCGGTTCAGGAAAAGCAACTCCAACTGGACTGCAGAAGCAGAACTTGTTGTGCCGTCAAAGGCCATCAATGCATAGTTCACACCAGAAAGAGGTGTTGCGCCAATTTGACTGACCGATGCTTGCGGGAGCAAAGTGATGTCTGCTCCCGAGTCCATCAACATTGGCACATCAGATACTGATGACCCACTCTCTGGATTCCGTAGCGTGACACTTGCTACAGGTGCAGGCGGGTCAAAAAGGGTGGTATCATAAGTCGGCATTTGAGGGTGTCTCAACCACTTCTTTTTTAAAGTCCACGGCCTGCTCCGGGTGCACCAAACGTGGGCTGGAAATTCTGGGAATCACCTGGCCCTCAAATTCGGGAACGACAACGTATACTTTTGTTTTGTCCGGCAAACGGACAGATGAATCCAGCCTGATTTGTCCGTTTTCCACAACGCCTTCAAAGGTTGTAATGGTTGCCACGATGGCCTCGCTTTGCTGGGATGATCGGTGATTAGGAGAAAGATACATAGGGAAGCGAGCAGAATCAAGTTCGTTAGGGGGCTGGGATTGCGTCCTTGAAATGGTAGTGGCCCTCTGGTACATGTGGTAACCGATTAAGTCAATATAAAACAAGGATTTGTATGAATTCGCCGAAAGTGTATAAGTCTGCAAATATCAATGACTTACGTGTGATCACATGTTGGAGAGGGCCACTACCGTCTTTTTTTGAATCAACTGTAAAACGTCTTAGTCGGCCGCCTGCACGTCCGTTCCTCCAGTGGGCCGGGCTTGAGGGAAAACTTCCATCGTGATCCGCCGCAATATCCCCCGCAGATCGTCCAGGAAGGTGTAGAAAAGCGGTACCACAAACAGGGTGAGAAGCGTAGAACAGATCAATCCCCCCATCATCGTTCGGCCCAGTGGGGCATAGGGCGTTCCCAGCATCGCACTGTTGCCCAGCGCCATGGGCATCAAACCAAACACCGTGGTAAATGTCGTCATCAAAATCGGCCGGAACCGATTAAACCCGGCTTCCAGAATGGCCTCGTCACGTGCCATCCCCTCCGCACGAAGTCGATTAATCATATCCACCAGCACAATGGCATTGTTCACCACCACCCCAATCAATACAATCAGTCCCACATGCGCCATCTGATTCATCACCGTATCCCACAAGTAGAGCGTCCAGTAGACCCCTAAAAAGGAAAACGGGATGGCCAGCAACACCGAAAAGGGAAGGATAATGGATTCGAAGAGTACCCCCATGAGCAAAAACACAAACGTGATGGCCAGAATGATTGCAAAATTCATCATGTCATTTTCTTCTCGGTACCGCTGTCCCTCCGTACCCCGATCCCAGGTATACCCCTGGGGAAGCGCCATGCCGTCCATCACCCGATCAATATCTGTGAAGAGCGTCTCCAGGTCATCCTTCATGGTAAAACACTTCAGCCGAATCCGCATTTTCCCGTCAATCCGCCGAATGGTCCCTGGCCCTTTGGTCACCTTGAATGAAGCAAAGGCGGACAGGGGAATATTCTGCCCATCCTGGGTGCTAAACATATAATTTCTCAACTGGGTCATCTGCTGTCGGTCCGCCTCCCGCAACCGGAGCCGAACTTCCACTTCCCGGTCGTCCGACTTGTAACGCGGCAGAAAGGTCCCCCGAAGTTGAAACCCGATACTCTGCCCCACTTCCCGAGCCTTAATCCCGTATTTTTTTGCCCGCTCCCGATGGATCACGATCTGCACCTCTGGTTCGGCCCGCTCCAGATCGTTTTCGATGTTCACAATCTCAGGGATGGTCTGTAGCCGACGTTCCGCCTCCTCCACCAGGGGGATCAGCCCCTCCTGATCTTCACCGTAGAGAAACACCTTGATATTGGCATCGGAGTTCACCGTCTGGGAATTGTTGCTATTCATCGACCTTCGCACGCCCACATGCTTGGGGAAGTTCTCCTTCATATCTTTGATCACGTCCTTTTTGCTCATGCGCTGGTCCAGAGGAAAGCCAATCTTCGCCCTCGCATCCCGGTAAACCGTGTACCACCATTCCTCGGCGTCCTGCTGATGGAGAAAAGCCTGGATGCGTATACCCGTTTTCCAGTAACTCAGCCGGATCGTTCGAACTCCATAGAGTTCCCGCCTGGATTCAAAATAAGCCTCGTATTCGGCCCCCAGCTTGCTGATATCCTCAAAGGTGAAAAAAGGTGGCGGATAGGCTCGAACATAGACTTCGTTGAGGTTAAATCCGCCTGAGTTGGCCGTCTTCACCTTTTCCAGAGGATAAAGCACGGTGGCCATCATCCCCACCACAATCAGGGTCGTATCTCGCCGGTGTGTCATCGTCCAGGACAACCCGTGGTGGTAAGTGTCTCGCATCCAGCGAATCACCCTCAGGTCTGCCTTGATTTCGCGCCCCCCAAACCGCTTGGCCGCAAGCGGGATAAACAACAGGGCAACAAACAAAGACCCGACAAGCGCCACCATCACGGGCATTCCGATGCGGGCCAGTTGGAAGGTGAGGTTCCTGCTCCCACTCATCAAGATCAGGGGCAAAAACACGACCACGGTGGTCAAGGTGGCCATCGTAATGGCCAGCCCCACCTCGCTGGCCCCACGAATGGACGCTTCGTGGGGCGCGTCTCCCTTTGCCCGCATCCGGTAGATATTTTCGACAATTACAATCGCATTGTCCACCACCATCCCCACCCCCACCATCAGCCCCATCATTGTGAAGAGATTGAGCGTCCATCCCACAAAATACAACGCCGTCGTCGCGATCATCAAACACAAAGGAATGGCCAGGGTGATCAACATGGTCATGCGCACAGACCGAAGGAATAACAGCAGCACCAGGGCGGCAAAAAATCCGCCCCATAGTCCGGTGTTCCGCAAATTGTCGATCGACTCACTGACCACCTTACCCTGGTTGAAAAAAACGTCCAACTCGATATCCGTTCTGCTCTCGATCTGGTCTAAAACGGTCTGTACCCGGTTGCACACATCCACCAGGTTCTCGCCGGATTCCCGAAACACGCCGAAGGTGATGGCAGGTTTGCCGTTGATGCGCTGATACCACTGCCGCTCGGGTACATCATAAACCACTCGGGCCACATCTTTCAAACGAACCTCGCCATCCTGGGTCGGGATCAGGATATTTTCGATCTCGGCCAGGCTGTGGTATTTCGCCATCGAACGGACGAAAAATTTCTTCCCGCCTTCCTGGACGTATCCTCCAGTTAGCGAAAAATTGTCCGATCTCAGCCCCATCACCAGCTGGAAGGGCCGCACCCCTCGCGTCTCCATCTTTTCTACATCAATCTCCACCAGCACCTCGTTCCAATTCACCCCCCACAACTGCACCTGAGCCACCCCCTCCAGTCGCTCCAGGGGCCGTTTGATGTGGAGATCAGAAAAATGATGCGGATCGTCTATCCCATCGGGCAGTGCCACCCCCACCCACATAATCGCCCTGTCGGTATCTGGATTCCACTTCCACACAAAGGTGTGATCCCGCACCTCCTCGGGCAGCTCGATCTTGGCCCGATCCATGCGATCCACCAGTTGATTATAAGCCAGTTTCAAATTCGCATCTTCCCGCAGCCAGACCCCCATCCACAGACCCCACTGAGAACTTGCATAACTTTCAAAGCCCCTGACCCCCTTCACCGTGCGGATGTGCTCCTCAATAGGCTTTCGAATCTGCCCGTCGATCTCCTGGGGCGCCAGGCCCGGAAAGTCCACCCCGACCCAGAGCCATCGGTTTTCCCAGCCGCTGGGGAAGGCCTGTGACTGAAGTCGAACATAAGACACTAACCCCACCACCAGCAACGCCACCAGGGTCATGGTGACCGTCACCGGACGTGTGACCGAAATGCGTGGTAGAAAAGAGGAATGGGTTTCCATGTTGTTTCCCCGTAGTCCAAAGCTTGGTTTTTCGACCTATCTATTTATGAGACAGAGTAGTACATCCAAAAGTTTCGCGATCATGCTGTTCACACCCTATTTTTATTTGAAAAGGGTTTAAATTGAGTGCTGCACGCCAAAAACGGATTCACGCGGGCGTCTTCTCCAACCTCACCCGCTTCAACCATCCTCGGGCATACTTTTCCTGCACAGGGGATTTTACTTTCAGCAAAGGCACCATCATCTCGATCTCAGGCTGGCCTTCGGGCTGGCCCTTATTCTTTCTGCCCTGCTGACTCGCCCGCCAATAGACCCTCTCCTATCGTCTCACCGGTAGCCTCTCGCCTTGTAACCGTTCACGGTTTTTGGGATGCGATTGGAGTCTGGGGTAGGAATGGAATGAAACGAGGGTGGGAATAATCAGGGATAGAGATTAAGTCAACGCCAACAGAGACGGTGGTTCTGTGGAGGAGAAGGCAGCCTGAACAGCACGGGTGATGAAGGAGAAGGCAGAGTGTCCTTTTTGCGTACAGGTGGCCATCGTGGTCCAGATGCGCTCACACCATTGTCGTCCCGAAAGACTTCTGGTGCCTTGAGTGATGCGTCGGTCGATGACACAGAATCGCAGTGCGCGTTCGGCGACATTGTTGGTGGGATCCATTTGGGGATAGGTGATAAAGGTGAAGTATTCCTTGCCGTGGTCTCGAAAACGTTTCGCCAGGTTTCTGGCATCCCCGCCGGCCTTGGTTCTTTTGGCCATTTCTAAAAACCGATCGCGTTCCTTTTCGAGACCACGGCGGAAGGTGTCGGGCGGGACCTTTTCTCTTTGATGGATGATTTTGAAAATCTTCTTGAGGCCATCCAGGACCCGTTGTCCATAGTTTTTGATGACCTTGTCGTGCGATAAAGAGAAAAGACTGGATCGTGGTATAAGAAGTATGGCATCCCCCCTTGAGCGATCCGATCATGGCCGTCAACCGGGGACCAGCCAGACCCCCTTTCCGGACTGCATCAGGCAGTTGGGGGTGATGAACCTTTTGACAATCGGCGCACCAATAGGAGAATCTCTGATGGGCAGTCAGTACCACGGGTTTTTCGACCAATTCATACTGAAAATGGAGCTGATCCATCCCATCGAGCACGTCCAGGTGTTCGCCGCCACAGGTGGGACACATATCCAGGCTATAGGTGTGTGCCATGCGGGTCCACTGCCCGCTTGCATTTCACTGCCCGAGGCTTTATCATACCCTCGTTGAAGGTCCGAAAGAGTGACGTGTCTTTGTAGGACCTGGGTTTGTGGGGCATACTCGGACAGGTGAGGTGTGCCCCGTTCGAAGTGGACGAAGTGTCGCAGCACGGAAATAAATTGCTGACCTGGAAAGGCGCCGACCCCTGGAAATCAACCTCGGATGATGAGCTTCAATATGCCTGGCAGCTGGACGGTGGGGAATGGTCGCCTTTCACCAGCGAAACGCATCAAACTCTGCTGACCCTGCCAAGTGGGGACCATATCTTTGCGGTCAAAGCCCGCGATCGAGATTTTAATGAAGATCCCATACCGGCCATTGTCCACTTCACCGTGCTTCCGCCGGTCTGGAAACAGCCCTGGTTCATCGGCCTTATGGCTGCAATGCTGGGGGGCATCGGCTATCAGACCGGGCGTGTGGTCCGGCGAGACCGGAGGCTGAAGGAGACGAATACCGCACTCTCGGCTGCCAACAGAGATCTGTTCGGACTCAACCAGAATCTCCAGCAGAAGACCGAAGACCTGGAAACGGCCAACCAGGAACTCCAGCGAGACCGGGCTGTAGAACGCATCCGGGCACAGGTGCAGACGATGGAAAAAGCATCTGACTTTGACGGGGTGCTATCCGTGCTGGCCGAAGACCTGAGGGGTGTGGGCTTAAACTTCGACACCTGTGAAATTGATGTACTGGATGCGTCGGACGATGAGACGGCGATGGCGTATTTCGAGGCCAGGGGATTTAACTACACGACCTACATGCTCGATCCAGACGGGCATGTGACGGAAGAGTCGTATCAGGTTCAATCGCCGTTCCCAAATGTCACGCGTGAGATGATTGAACGATTCATCGCAGGAGAGCCGTGGCGTGCGGTGATCGGTGAGGGCAAT
>JAPUJS010000305.1 GCA_027296045.1 bacterium
AGACGACGCTCCTGGAGAATACAGGGCTCAACCTGCCCTTCGGCCGTCCCCGCCAGGTTCCCGGCCGCAAAGCCGGATGTAACTGGTGGTTTTTCGACCGGGGCATTGTGCTGGATATCGATGGGAATTATGTGCTGCGGGCAGATGAGCCGAAAGCCGACGAACGGTCGTGGTTTGCCCTGTTGCGCTTGCTTCAGAAATACCGGCCCCAGCGCCCCATTGACGGCGTTGTGCTGACCATCCCCTGCACAGATCTTCTGGGAGCACCCAATCAGCACGAGGCATTGGCCGCCCGGGCCCGGGACAAGGCGGCGGTGTTGTCCAATCAGCTCTGGCAGGCCCAGAAGAGGCTGGGCATGCGCTTCCCCATCTATGTGCTGGTGACCAAATGTGATGAAGTTCCCGGATTCAAGAGTTTTTTCAAGGAACTGCCCGAGTCGCTTCGCCAGGATATCTTTGGCTGGTCCAATCCCTATGCGGTAGATACCGCCTATACCTCCGAGTGGGTCGATGAGGCCTTCGGGCAGACGCTGGATACGCTGCATCAGACCCAGACCGAGATCTTTTCGGAGGTGCGGGAAGTAGAGGAGTCGGACCGGGTTTTTCTCTTTCCTTCCGAATTTCAGACCATAGCAGCGCCCCTACAGATCTACTTAAACCACATTTTCAGACCAAGCGTCTATCAGGAATCCTTTGTCTGCCGTGGCATTTATTTTTGCGGGGAAGTCGAAGAATTGCCCGTTGGGCCGGCCCCTACCGGTTCGGTGCCAAGCCCGCTGGGTCGGCCTGCCGACCCGAGACCCCGTTTTTTGAAACATCTTTTTGAACGCAAGGTTTTTCCAGAATTCGGTCTTTCACAGCCGATTGCCAGGACGGGCCTGTCCAGAAACCGGGCGACGTTGGCCGCACAGGCCCTGCTGGGGGTGGTGTTGCTGCTCGGCAGCTTTGGGCTCTGGAATGTTTCCGGAGATCTCCAGAGACAACAGCAGACGCTGTTGCCGGTTTTCCGACAGATTGCGCTGGACCTGAGGACGGTCAATGAACGGAAAAACATCCCCAGGCGGCTTTTCAGCAAGATGGCCGAAGAGGTGCTTGAAGGGATGTCTCAGATTCGGAATTCTGACCTGAGTACTGTTTTTATTCCGTCTTCGTGGAATGCCTTTTCCGAACTCCATGGGGAGATTGTGGGCGCTGTGACCCGAGCGTATGACGAGATTATCATGAAATCGCTGGCCGGCGAATTGCAGAACAAAACCGACCGGATTATCTATCAGAAAGGCTGGAAACCATCTGCTGCAACCAGCCCGATTGTGGCAGACTCGGCAGAGCGGTTCAATCTGGCGGAACGCCCCCGTGCTATTGAGGCCCTGCCCGAGTTTATGGCGTTAAAAGAATTTATGCAAGACCTGGACCAGCTGGACCAGCACCTGACCTTTTTCAACGATCTTCAGAGCATCGGGTTTGCCGATCCAAAGGTTTTTGCAGAGGTGGTGAGTTATGTGTTCCAGAGGCCTCTGCCGGCGGAGTTTTTTGACTATACGGGTTTTTTCCAGGAGGCATTGGCCAATGTGGGCGGGCGGCATATCGTCCTGGATATTTACAAAGAAGACGCTTCCGGCCGAATGCGTGAACACTTCCAGCGGTTTCACAAGAGCGCTTTAGAAAACAATATTTTGCTTTTATACCTCGACGCCATTTCAAGGCAGAGCGAGCAACTCGGCCAGGAGCGCCGGAACGCCCAGGGGGGAGATTCATTGCAGCATTTACTGGACACGATTTTGCAGGCAGAGGCTGCACTTGTCGATCCCAAGCTGGCCTGGCTGGCCAAAGACACCTTTGAACCGGGTGCCACATTTACGGAGGTTCTAACATGGATCGACCAGTCCACATTTTTGGGGCCGGAATTTCGGGAAAAGGTCGTCTCGGAAGGCGAGGCATCCTTCCGGCGGTTGAAACTGCGGCTTTGGGAATCGGAAGCAGAACACACAGGGCCGCTTCTAGAACGGAACGACAGCGGCCAGGTGACCCTGAAGTTCTCGCCCAATATGCTGGCGTTAAAAGCGCGTCTGGTGGATCTGACCGGTCAGGCATTTGCCGCGTTAAAGCCCACCAAAGATTTTACGGGCGACCTTCCGCCGGGCACCCGGTTGATGTGGGATACCGACCTTCTGAAGGCCGCCGTTGCACTTGCCGAGCCCTATGAGGCCTTTACCGACGGAGCCCTCCAGCAATTTCCTTTGGACTGGCAAAAGACCGTGGAACGGGCTTCGATGAATCGCCTGCGGGCCAATATGGTCGATTTGATCGCAAAAGCCAAGGTGGTTGAAGCGATTCCTGAAGGCTTTGCCCAGTTGTATGTGGAGGATGAGATTCGGTTGGAGGCGCGAAATTTCAAACAGGCTGTGAAGCCGTTGGGCACCATTTTGGCCGCGTTTGACCGGCTGGGTTTTTCCAATGCCTACAACAATTTGTTCAGCCTGGTCGTTGCCCAGTCATCCCGCCTCCTGCGCTCGGTGGACGCCTTGCTGGAGGAAGAAAGATTATATGAAGCGGAGGATCTTTCGATGTGGGACGGCCGGAGGCGACTTTCGATGGTGATGTTTGGGGTGCAAGACCCTGCCGAGGTGGATTATTACCTGGACGTGCAGCGGGAGCGGGTGCGGCTTATGGCATTTGAATATGCCGAGCCGACGGTGACGTTTTTGGGCAATTCCCGGATGTCGCGGGGCCAGATTTATCTGCCGCTGCTAACAAAATGGCGGGGGATTTTGCAGGAACTTCGAGAGAACGAGACCAAAAAGGTCGGAAGTTCTGTAACCGTGCTGGAGACGTTTTTCCAGGCGGAAATGGATGATATCAATCTGGATACATTTTTGGAAAAGATCCCCCCTCAGGCATTGACGGCCCGATCGGGCGATTATTTTCTTCAGAAGCGGCAGAAGGTGCTTCGCGCCATCTACAACCGGTGTCTGATCCTGGCGGAGAAAGAGGCGATTGCAGGATACGAGAAGATGGCGGTGTTTTTTAATCAACGGCTGGCAGGGAAATTCCCCTTTTCCCAATCTGCTGCAGATGAGAATACGCCCGAGGCGGATTTGACGACTTTTCGGGAATTTTATCGGTTGTTCGACCAGAGCGGGCGGGGCGGGCAGGCTGTCATCAAGCGCAGCCCCAGGCTTCAACAAAAGGGGGCCGGAGCCCTGTCCTTTTTGGAGCGGATGGAGGCCGTGCGGCCGTTTATTGCATCCTTCCTGACCGGGGAAGAGGAGAAACGCGTGCCGGTTCCGATCGTGGATTTCGACGTGGAGTTCCGGGTAAACAGGTCGTTTGAGATTGGCGGAAACCAGATTATCGATTGGACGATGGAGGTCGGAGAACAGACATTCCGGCAAAGCGATGCCAACCGGCGAGGGCGATGGCGCTTCGGCGATCCGATTAAGATTTCACTGCGATGGGCCAAAGATGGCGTTTATGCGCCTGCCCCAGACGGGCCGCATTCCCGGGTGGATAGGGCTGCCGGTGCCATTTTGTATGAATTTGACAATCACTGGTCTTTGATCAGTTTGCTGAAGAGCCAGGCCAGTTCTGCAGAAGACTTTGAACAGTTTTCGGACCTCAACCCCCACACGCTGCGCTTTGTGATCGACCTGCAGTCGGCCGGGAAGTCGGCCCAAAAGGGGGCGGGCAAGACAAAGGTATTTATCCGGATACGCCTCTTGTCGCCGGACAAGAAGGACGTGTTGACCCTTCCAGTTTTTCCAACCCAGGCACCCCCGTTACAGGAATCATAGGTTTGGAAAGGACAGAACGTTATGGACCCAAACGCGCATAAAAAGGTTCGAGGCACGGAACAGATACACGTACGGATTCAACACGATATCCCCGAGTCGGCCCGTCCGGTCGGGATGGGCAGGCGGCCCATCCTCCGCAAAATAGTATCTAACCGACACGCAAAAAATCGAACGGGGATGATCCGGGAGACAAATGGCTTATGAACGAACCCAGAGAAGAATTCTCCGTTGATCTGGAACGGTTGCTCACGCCGATTTCCGCCGAGCAACCCGCAGGCGAGTCGCTGCGCTATGAAGGCACCTATGACCGGGTGCAGGAAGCGCGCAAGGAAGACGACCCGACCCTGCCCCAGGGGGTGTGGCAGGCCGACCTGAAACGGGCGGACTGGGAGTCCGTAGAGTCGATTTGCCGCGAGGCCCTGGAGACGCGCACCAAGGATTTGCAGCTTGCAGTCTGGTTGATGGAGGCCTGGCTGCACCTGCACGGTTTTGCAGGGGCGCGGGAAGGGGTCCGGTTGATCGCGGGCCTTTGCGAGTCGTTCTGGGACGGGCTTTATCCGGAACTGGAAGAAGACAGCCTGGAGTTCCGGCTTTCACCTCTTGAGTGGGTGAACAACAGATTGACGCTCACGCTTAAACAGATTCCGATCAGCCATCCCGAGGTCCGAGATCGCCCCGCTCACACCTGGAGTGACTGGGAGGCGGCGCTGATTCTGGAGGGCCAGATCCAGCGCGACGTGAGGGTGCTCAGGGCCGCCGAGGCCGAGGGCAAACCCACTCTCACGCAGATCCGCGGGAGTATTTTGCTGACGCCCAAGCCTTTCTTTGTCGCACTGTATGCGCAACTGGGCGACCTCATAGATGCGATTGTGGGGTTGGAACGCCTCCTGGAAGAGAAAGGGAGTCGAACCCCCAACCTGAACCAGTTTAAAAATATGGTGCAAGAGATCCAGCAACTGGCGAGCAGAGTTCTCGAGGAACGGGAAGGCGAGGGTGGGGACGATACGGAAACCCCGGGCATCTTGCCGACGGCCGGACAGGCCCCCGTTCTGGGCGACGAAAAGGGGACCTATGAAGCCGGACCGATTCGCAGCCGGACCGAGGCATATCAGCGGCTGTCGGAGATCGCCGATTATCTGGCGCAGGTAGAACCGCACAGCCCCACGCCATATCTGGTCCGGCGGGCGGTGGCCTGGGGCAGTATGACCGTGATGGAATTGCTGCAGGAACTGGTGCAGGACCAAAGCGATCTGCAGGCAATTTACAGTTTGCTGGGGATACGGGGAGACTCCGCAGGTCCCCCCCAGAATCCGGGCATCAGCGAAGACGACTATTGAGCTAAAAAAAGGATGGAGAAAACATAGATGAGTCAGGGTGGATACAGGACCGAATTTCATACAGGCGAATAATTATTCCTCTCATTCAGTCCAGGGGAGAACGCCTTCAAGGAGGTGATGCGAAAAGAGAAGAACATGGTATACGCCCGGCCCGGCACAGGATGAGTCGCAACCGGGTTTGCTGTAAGTTCGTAGATCGTTTCAAACCTTTTTAAGAAGGAGAAGATTGTGCCAACTACGGAGAGTATCCAACACGTATTGGATCGCGTCCGACCTCCCAGAGTGCAAATTACCTACGACGTGGAGATCGGAGGAGCGATCGAGATGAAGGAGCTTCCCTTTGTGGCGGGCATTCTGAGTGATCTGTCGGGACAACCGACGGAACCGCTTCCGCCTCTGAAGGAGCGCAAGTTCGTGGAAATCGACCGGGACAATTTCGACGAGGTGATGGCATCCAACAAACCGCACCTGGAATTCAACGTTCCCGACCGGTTGACGGACGACGAAGACAGC
>JAPUJS010000306.1 GCA_027296045.1 bacterium
GGCTGAACAAAGGAGAGCCGAAGGATGGCGAAGCATATTCTGGAGATGTTGAAAGAGGGGGTTGTCCTGAGCGACGGCGGGATGATCCTGGAGGCGAGGTGGCGCGGTTATGACACGCCCACGGCGATTGTGGCGCATCCGGAGGCGATTCGGCAGGTCCATAGAGATTTTTTCCACGCCGGATCGCAAGTGCTCGAGGCCGTGACGTGGTTTAGCTCCCGGACCCAGCTCGAGCGCAGGTTTGGCTGGGGCGACCGGGTCGACGAGGTGAACCGGATGGGCGTTCAGATGGCGGTGGAGGCGTGTGGGGGTGAGGCACCGGTAGGCGGGTGTCTGGTGTCCACCAGGACCGGGTCGTGGGTGGGCGATCCGATTTTCGATCCGGACGATCCGTCCTCTCACAAACGGGCGCGGGCGGAGTGGGACGAACAGATTGAGGTTCTGGTGGATGCAGGCGCAGACTTTCTGATTCCCGAGACGTTCCACCGCCTGGATGAAGTTCGGCTATGCCTGGAATGCTGCAAGAAGACAGATCTTCCGGTGATGGTGCCGATGGGGATGACCGGCAAGACGCAGGACGGGGCCTCTGTAGCGGAGTGCGCCCGTGCGCTGTCTGGGGATGGCGCCGACATTGTAGGGCTGGTTTGCAACGGCACGCCCGAGGAGATGTTGAAGCTGGCCGCGGAGATGCGGAATGCGGTGGATGTGCCGGTTGGCTGGCAGCCGAACGGGTTCGGACCGGGCGGGAAAAATACGCGGATTTCCCCCGATGAAATGGCGGAGTATGCACTGAAGGCGGCGGCGGAGGGGATCAATTTTATCGGCGCCTGCTGCGGGACGGGCCCTTCGCACATCCGGGCCATGGCAGAGGCGCTGGGTATCCATCAGGAATCGGTTTGAGATTGAAAGGAGTTCTCTGAAGGCCTCGTAGAGTTGTGCCACCCCCGCCTCGTCAGGATCGCCATCGTAGTATTTTTTTCTCTGTGTCCACTCTTTTGGGGAACTTCACACATCGTCGTTGACAGGCTGATATCTTACGGAGGGACAGCGTGACAGAAGTGCTTATGGCTCGCCTCTAATGGCAACATCCTGTCGGCAAGGAGGAATAGCGACATGAAACTGGGATTGGGCATAAACGGACCCACTCCTGGAGGGCTGCGGCTGGTCGACGTGGTCGGAAGCAGAGCTCGACGGCCTGCTGGGCGAAAACTTTCGGAGATTTCTGGACCGTTAGCATTTTGGGAGAGAGAAGGAGGCTGGTATGCTTGTCGATCTGAGCCAGGAGATTTTTGAAGGGATGCCGGTCTTTCCCGGCCATCCGGAGGTGAGGATTCGTGCGGGCGTGACGCACGAAGAACGGGAGGGGATTACGGATTCGGTTGACGTGTCTCCTGTTGTAAACGCGATTTCTCTGTCCGAGCATGTGGGCACGCACGTGGATGCGTTCAGCCATTTTTCAAGGGTCTACCGGGAACAATCGATTACCACCATGCCCCTTGAGAGGTTCTACACAGAAGCCATCTGCGTGGATCTGTCCCATATGCGGCCCAAGAGCCTGATCGAGGTGGCAGATATCGAGAAGGCGCTTGAGAAAGACAATCTGGAGATCAAGCCCGAAGATACGGTCCTTTTGCATACCGATCACTACAGGCGGACCTACGGAACGCCAGCCTATTCGACGGACTGGCCAGGCATCTCTGCCGATGTTGCCCGCTGGTTTGGGACGCAGAAGATCTCGGCATTTGGGGTGGAGTCGCTGGGGCCGGGCATCCCGGGCGTCTCGAACAGAGAGGTGCACGAGATTTGCGGGGAGATGGGCTACACGCACTACGAGAACCTGGTCAACCTACACCTGTTGATCGGTAAGGGGCGATTCCGGTTTATTGGCTTTCCTTTGAAGATCAGGGGCGGAACGGGATCTCCGGTCAGGGCCGTTGCCGTGCTGGACGAAGAAGAGGGATAATGCAGTCACTCAAAGGGGAATAAGAGATGAAAATTACAGGACTAACGGTGCACCTCTTCGAGCCCAGGCCCAACCCCCACCAGGAAACGCCGGAATACGTTGCTGCTCCGACCCGGCAGAATGGCGTGGCCGTTATCTCCACGGACGAGGGGATCGAAGGCGTGGTCTCGACCCAGGCGGGGGCTCTCAGGCAGCTTTTTCAACTTTGGTCCCAGGCAAAAGACCACATCCAGGGCCAGGACCCCTTTGATCGGGGCCGGATCGAGCAGGTGTTGAGGGACCGCTTCTCCTGGCCGCAGCGGGCCATCGGGGTGCTGGATTACGGGTTGTGGGACATTGCGGGCAAAGCGCTGGGGCAGCCGGTCTACAAACTCCTGGGGGCCACGCGGGAGAAGGTGCTGGCCTACGGATCCACGGTACATCACGCCAGGGACGAGCAGTTTGTGGAGGTGACCCTGGAATGCCTGGCCCAGGGGTTCAAAGCGGTGAAGCTGCACCCCTACTGCGCCTCCGATGACGATATTCGCCTGTGCTATGCGGTTCGAAAGGCCGTGGGGGATGAGCTGACATTGATGCTGGACACCCTGGCCTACCCGGGACCCTACAACCGCCAGGACGCCCTGCGGGTAGGCCGGGTGCTGGATGAGCTCCATTTCTGGTGGTTTGAAGATCCCCTGCCCAAGACGGACCTGGAGGGGCTGGCAGAACTGACAAGGGCCCTGCCAGGTGGTGCAGGTGCGCATGGGCGACCGGGTGGAGGACATCCACGAATATGCCGGTATGGTGCGCCGGCAATGTCTGGATATCGTGGCCGGGCCGGCCAATTTTGGGATTACCGATCTGATGGGGCTGGCCCACTTTGCCGAGGTCAACCATCTGCCGATGGAACCCCACGATTTTGGCGGGGGCATTGCCAGCCTTCACGTGCTTTTGGCGGTCCACAACGCGAATTACTACGAGATGGCCGTGCCCCAGGGCTGCTTTGACGAGCGCCTCTATCCAGGGGTTTATCTGGATTCGGCGAAAATCGATTCCGAGGGCTACGTCCACGCGCCCACCAAGCCGGGCCTGGGCTTCGAGATCGACTTTGGAGAGGCCAAAAAGGTCACCGAGGAAGCCCTCAAGGTGTAATCCATCACCCGAACAACCGTTGAGCGTCACACAGAAGGGGTGAATCGTAAATACTTTCCGTATTGCAGGAATCTCTCCACTTTTTGATACCCTCTTCCCTTTATTGTCGGATATGGAACAGACAGGGGTATGACCCAGATTTTGGTATTAGCTAAGAGGATGATTCTGATGGGCACGCCGTCTTTTCTGCACCGACTTTCGTGGCAGCGTCGAGACCAGCCGATTTTGTCTGCGATGACGACGGACCAGGAGTGGTGCCGTGTGACGCTTTACAGTCCGAGCGTGCTTCGGATGGGCGATAAGTATAAGATGTGGTATTTGGGCAACAATACGGCCACGCGTACCATTACGTGTGATCTGGGATATGCCGAGTCCAGAGACGGGATAACCTGGACCCCGTATGCAGGCAATCCGATTCTGACCCGTAGGGATCTTCCGTGGGGTCGGATGTGGCAGACGCCGCATGTTTTGTATGACGCGGAAGAGAAATTGTATCGGATGTGGTTTATCATGGTGGAAGGTGCGCCGGACGGGTCGGGTAAAGAAATGAGTATCGGTCAGCAGTTGGGCTATGCCACCAGTGTGGATGGTTTGAGGTGGGATGTGCATCCCGAGCCGATTTATCCGAGTGGTCGTCGTCCGTGTGTGGTCCGGGACGGGTCTGATGCTTACCGTATGTGGATGTGTTCATCGCCGGATCCTGATGGGGATTTTGGAGATCTGGTCGGTCATATTTATCGGTTTGAGTCGACAGATGGAATTCAGTGGACGCGAGATCCAGAGCCCATGCTGACGGCCCCGGCATCGCACCAGCGAGTGGTCTATCCATTTGTGATCCTGCCTGAAGGTGCGTATACCATGTGGTACAGCTGTCATGTGAATGGAGGGGTCACACAACTCTATTGTTCGACATCCACCGACGGATTGACCTGGACTCATCACCTGGAGAAACCGGCCTTCCCCGCAACACGTAATCCGAACGATTTTGACGGACGGTATGTCTCTACTGCTTTTGTGTTGGATGACGGCGACCGGTATTTACTCTACTACTCTGCTCGAGACTGGGGGAATCTTTACCGGGCCGGTGATGGAACAATCCAGTCCGATAGGGCAGGCATCTATCGACACATCGGTGTAGCCGTATGCCCTAAAGAAGGGCGAGTCTGATCACTCAGGTCGTCCTCTTATCACCGTCGTATCGCAAGATGTGTCGGATTCGTAAACCTCGGGATGGTTGTGCGACTATTATGACGACCTTTCTGGGACTGGCTGCTTGAGAGCGATCTGTTTGAGGAAAAAAATCCATTTGCGAGGTTTTTTGAGATTTTTTTCTTGACATTCAGGCAGGAATGTTGTATATACAACATAGGAGGCAATAAAAGATGGACGATCAGACAAAAATTACGCCGGATCAGGCAACAAAACTGAATCAGGCCTGCATCGCAGACAAGCTGAGGCTTCTTAATCGGGTCATCACAAGTCTCTACGACGACGCGCTCAGCCCAATTGGGATTACGACGAGTCAGATGAATATCCTGGTTGTTGTGGCAAAGTACGGAGAGGCTTCCCCTGGCCAGGTGGGCACCTGGCTGTCTATAGAGAAATCAACCCTGAGTCGAAATGTGAGGCTTCTTCGCCAAAACGGATGGCTTGACGCCATTCCAGGCAGTGGGCGATCTCACACGCTCAGGGTTACTGCAAAGGGCGCTGAGATTCTCAACAAGGGGCTTCCTCTTTGGGAACGGGCACAAAACAAGGCCCGGTCGATTCTGGGCGACAGTGGTGTCAAAGAGATGGCGCGTATTGCAGATGTAGTGAGGAGAGAAGGCAGATTGTAGTCGTTTTTTTAGTGTATAAGTTGTATATACAACAACATGCACGATGTTAAGGAGGTGGTGCGTATTGCAGATGCTCTGGGGAGAGAAGGTAGATCGTAGCAATTTTTTTATCACATAAGTTGTATATACAACATTTTAGGGAGGAAACACCAATGAAAGCAGCAATTATCAACGAATTCGGCGATTTCGAAGTACTCAAGCACGAAGATATCGACACCCCGACTCCTGGTCCCGGACACATTTTGATCAAGGTACTCGCTTCGGGTATTAACCGTTTTGACCACTACATTC
>JAPUJS010000307.1 GCA_027296045.1 bacterium
ACCACCCCAATCCTTACCCCAACTCAAAATGCGCCGGGACAATCTGGACAATCTCCCGGAGATCATGGTGCCCGAAGGCTACGTCGTTCGCACCTATCAGCCCGGAGACGAAGCCGCCTGGTGCGACATTATGGAAGGCAACGTCGGCAGCAACTGGACCGTGGAGAAATGTCGTGAAAAAATGATGGGAGATCCCCGTTTTCAGCCCGACAACCTCTTTTTCATTACCCACAACGACCAGCCCGTTGCCAGCGCGTGTGCCTGGAGCGACGATCCGAAAAACAAAATCGTCGGCATCGTCCATATGGTCGCCGCCCTGGAGTCACACCGAGGACGCGGCCTGGGCACCCTGCTCAATGCCGTTGTGCTCAACCGACTCAAAGAACTCGGCTATCAGCAGGTCACCCTCAACACCGATGACTGGCGACTTCCCGCCGTCAAATCCTACCTGACCGCAGACTTTCGTCCCGAGCCTATTCATGAAAGCCACCCACACCGATGGGAAAACATCCTGAAACAACTGGGCATTTCAGAAGAATAAAAAACGGCCAGCAATGAAAAGCTGGCCGTTTTCAAAACAACCTTTATCCTAAAAGGGATTCATACCGCAACCCCATCACCTCCTTGACCTGCTCCAGCGTCCGTTGCCCCTCAATTCGAGCGGTCGATCCCCCCAGATTCAAAATATCCCGCACCAACCCCGGCTGTTTCTCAAATTCCGCCCGTCGCTCCTGAAACGGTTCCAGAAACGTGTTGAGCACCCCGGCCAGGCCTGCCTTGCAGTCGGTACATCCGACTGCCGCCGCCCGACAGTCGGCAGCCACAGCGTCTTCCTGTTCGGCGGCAAATGCCCGATAATAGGCAAACACCGAACAAAGCTCTGGCCGCCCCGGCACCGACCGCCTGACCCGCCCCGGATCGGTCACCATCCCTCCGACCTTTGCCTCCACCACTTCTGGCGCGTCCGTCAACGAAATCGCATTTCCATAACTCTTGCTCATCTTGCGTCGGCCATCCGTTCCCACCATCCGCTCGCCATACACACCTTCTGGAATCGGAAACACCTCGCCATAAATCCCATTAAACCGGGCGGCCACTTCCTGTGCCAGTTCCATATGAGGCCGTTGATCCTCTCCCATAGGCACACATTCCGGCCGAAACAGCACAATGTCGGCCGCCTGCGACACCGGATACCCCACAAAGCCAAACGTCGGCCGCTTGTTCACCCCCATCTCCTCGATCTCCTGTTTGATCGTCGGATTTCGCATCAGCCGCGGCAGCGTCACCAGATTTCCGAAAATCGCCGTCAGTTCCGCAAGCTGGGGCACCTGAGACTGCAAAAAGCACACACTCCGCTCCGGATCAAACCCCGCCGCCAGATAATCCAGCACCATCTCCCGAATATACCCTTCCAAATCGCTCGACCGATCGCTGTGCGTCGTCAGCGCCTGATAATCCGCAATCATAAAAAAACACCGATAATCCTTCTGCATTGCAAACCGATTCTTCAAAGACCCCACGTAATGTCCCAGGTGCATCTGCCCCGTCGGGCGGTCGCCAGTCATCAAAATAGCACGTTTCATGTTCTATCTCCATTTCGAATCACATTTATATTTATGGTTAGTATCAGATTTATGTTCCCAAAAAGAAAGCCGCGAACCACCTTCCGGTGACTCGCGGCCAGGGCCACGCAAACAGTCGTCGAACACTCGGTGGTGGGCATACCCTTCTCCTGACGCCTGACCACCACCAGCGTCCAACAACAAATCCCATCTCCATGTTCAAATTCAAAACCATTGTAAAACTCCTATAGCATCATGTCTGGGCTTGCTACTCCAGGTTCGCCTGGTCCCAATTTCCGCCTTCCCATTATTCCCTGATAAAATAAAAAAACCGCCGTCGGACGGGCCGACAGCGGATCAAATCTTCAGAATCGAAAAAATCGTTACAGTCGGCCAGGACGAGATGGAACAGACCACCACCCCAACACATTGGCACACACCGGTCCGGCAACCCCGGAAGGCAGAATTTGAACGCGATATGCATGGCGTGCCGACATTTCAAAACTCCTGCTGTTTAAGATATTCAAAGAATACTCGTTTCCCACTCCTCTGTCAAGCCCGTTCTCTAATTCCCTCTGTTTCTGACTTGCCTCCACAAACTCCCCTGTGTATCATGAACGTCCGACAAAGCCATCCACTTCGCAGAAGGATAATTCTCTTATGAACAAACAGACGGACCGACCCAATCTCCTCTACATTCACTCCGACCAGCACAATCCGGCCGTCACCGGCTGCTACGGCGACCCCCTCGTCCAGACCCCCCACCTGGACCGCCTGGCCGAAAGAGGTGTTCTCTTCAACAACTGTTACTGCCCGTCTCCCATTTGCGTTCCCTCCCGAATGTCGATGCTTTCGGGTCGCCACCCCTATGAAAACGAAGTCTGGACCAACGGCCACAGCCTCAACTCCGCCATACCCACCTTTGCCCACGCCATGGGCGCAGGAGGATATCAACCCGTGCTCATCGGACGGATGCATTCCAATGGACCCGACCAGTTGCGCGGCTATACCGACCGGCTTGTCGGCGACCACGGCGCCAACCATCCAGGCGCAGGCGGGGCCAACCACGGGATGCTCACCGGCACAGCCGGGCCCGCACGTATCAGCTTGATCAAATCGGGCGCAGGACAAAGTGCCTACCAGGTTCACGACGAAGACGTCACCGCCGCAACCGTCGCCTTTCTCGACCGTTTGGGCGTCAAAAAACGGGCCGAACAGCCGTCCGAACCCTTCTCACTCTCCGTCGGCTTCATGCTTCCCCACCAGCCCTTCGTCGCCAGAAAAGCGGACTACGACCACTATATCGACATCATCACGCCCCCAAAAAAACCAGCGCCTCCCGTCGGTGAACTCCATCCGCATATCAAAGCGTGGCGGGAGAGGTGCGGCATTATGAACGTCACAGACGCCGAAATAAAACGTTCCAGAGCCGCCTATTGGGCCCTGGTCGACCGAATGGATTATATGATTGGCCAGATCCTCACGGCCCTGGAAGACAACAATCTGACGGACAACACCCTCATTCTCTATATGTCTGACCACGGCGAACAGGTGGGCGAGCGCGGGCTATGGTGGAAACAAACCTTCTACGAAGACTCAGCCCGAGTCCCGGCCATTCTCTCCTGGCCCGGTCACCTCCCGGAGGGCAAAACCATCGACAACATCATCTCGTCCCTCGACCTCAACGCCACCATGATCGACGCCCTGAATTGCCCCGCACTCCCACACAGCCGGGGCCGCAGCCTGCTCTCCCTTGCCCGGGGTGAAAATACCGACTGGGAAGACATCGCCTTTTCCGAATTCTGTCAGGACAGTGCAGGCGGGGGCGGCCCTTTTTCCGAACAGGGCGTCTACCAGCGAATGATCCGCCTGGGAGACTGGAAGCTCAATTACTACCACGGCCAGCCCTCCCAGCTCTTCAACCTGAAAGAAGACCCGGACGAAGCCGACGACAAAATCCACGATCCGGCCTGCCAGGACATCGTTCAAGACCTCACCGCTCGCATCCTGGATGGCTGGAACCCGGAAGAAATCAAGGCCAGAATGGCTTTCATGCGAAAAGATCAGCCCATTCTCACTGCCTGGGGACGCAACACAAAACCCAAAGATGTAATCCGGTGGGACCTTCGACCGGAAATGGATTATTTAGATTAAGGGAAGAAGGGCGGACTACCGCCTCGGAAAAAACACATCCACCAGCTTCTCCACATCGTCCCAAGCACATCCGTATTGTTCCTCAAAGCGCTTGTGAATCGCCATTTCTACATCCGTCTCTGAAGGAAGCGGAAAGGTAATCGTCTCCCTTTTTGCCTCAATCGACGCATTGACCGCCAAACTCATCTCCTGATCCAGCCGTCCAGGCTCGGCCCCGTAATCCGGTTGCCGATTTTCTCGCACCGCATTGGCAATACTCATCAATTCGTCCGCCACCGCCACACGCCCTTCGCTCAACCGGTATCCCGCAAAGGGGTTGTCCCAGGAAATCGGCCCCCCCGGTAATTCATACCGAATCTCTTTTAATACCTCCACATCATCGACCACCTGCATTTCCCGCACCGGCTCAAAGACCTGAGCCACCGCACCCGTTTCCAGTTCTTCTTTTGGCACCACATAAACCTTCCCGTCCACAATGCTGCCTGCCGTCCCGTCGATCTCATCCATTCCGGCCTGCTTCCGACCCAACGACCGGGCGTGAATCACATTGGAATACACCATCAGAGCCGCCACATCGTTGTCGAACTCCAGAAAACTTAAACTCCAGCTCTCCCGCTCGTGACGGCGCTTCATCCGGTCTGTGTGCGGCACCACCGGCGTGACGTGATTCAACCCGATCACCTGGGTCGGGTTCCCGCCCGCCAGAATCCGAAGCAGGCTCATCCCGTGATAACCGCCTTCGTGACAGATGCGATAAATCCGACTGATCTCGCCAATCACGTCCGATATCAACACCTGCTTCTTCAGCCGTTCAATCGGTGCCCGATAATAATTTTCTGCCACCTCCAGATAAACGCCCGCCTCGCTTGCCGCCCGAATCATCAAATCCGCCGCCGGCCGCGTTATCGCAATCGGCGTCTCCACAATCTGATGCACCCCCGCAGTTGCCAAAAAACAGCAGATGGCGTGGTGTGCCCCGCCCGGCACCACCACATCGGCCACGTCCAGGTCTTCTCCATCCACCAGATCTCGCACGCTGGTATATGCTTTCACACCGTGCTCGGTAGCCAGCCGATGGACTGTCTCTTCGTCCTTGTCACAAATCGCTACCAACTCAAACACATCGTCCAGCGCCGCAATCACCGGCAAATGTGCGCCAGCTCCCCGACGCCCAGCACCGACCAGAGCAATTTTTAAACGGTCCATAACATGCTGCCTCCTGAAAAAGTGATCCCTATTTCCTACACTCGCCCACTCGCCAGCGCCAAATTAAACACCTCTTCCCTGGAAGTCAAGCCCCGACGGATCACTGTTTGTCTTGCGTTCCCACCTTTCGACCTTGCTTCCGTTTCACCTGTTCCAAATTATACCTGGCATCGGTATTGTCCGCATCCATCGCCAGTGCCTCCCGAAATTGCGCAGCCGCTTCATCCAGGGCTTCCAGGCGATAATAGACCACACCCAGATTGTTGTGAAGATCCACATTTTTATACGCCATAGCAAGCGCCCGCTCGTAGTTACGCACCGCATCTGACAGTCGATCCAGAGATGCAAAAACGGTTCCCAAACCCGCAAACAAATCACCCCGAGAGCTCTTAATCAAAAAAACACTTTCTTCAATATCCTTTGGCGCAACCCCATAGTCCAACACCTGTCGAATCTCTTCTATGGCTTCATGTACACGCCCCTGACTCAACAGAGCAACCCCCAGGATCATCCGCATTTGAATGAGGTCTTGTGCCCCATCCATTCGTTCCAGCGCGTTTTGAAATTGAACTTTGGCGGCATCAAATTTGCCAATCAACGCATAGACCAATCCGAGCTTGCTATAAATTTCCCCTGTATCATAGCCCATCGAAATCGCCCGTTCATAGATCATCGTCGCTTCCGTAAAAAATTCGAGTGCAGTGAAAACGTCTCCCAGCCTGGCATACAGATCACCCCGAAAAGACCGTTTAAAAAAAATCGCCCGTTCAATCTTGCCCATTTCAACCCCATTTTCAATCCCTTCCCGCATCTCCACAAGCGCCTCTTCAAAACGATTCTGAAACAACAGTGTGGCACCCAAAAACACGCGAAGCTCGGCAGAATCCGGATTCAGTTTTAAACTACGTCGGTAATAGGCCTCTGCCTGAGCGAAATCATTTTTGGCCAGATCCCCATTCCCCGTCCACCAGAGCACATCGGACAACAACCCTCGGGGATCTCCCGGATTGGACATCACAAACCCATCTCGATTTTCGATCCGCCAGACCTGAATATGCGGTCCTCCTCGCTCCAACTCACCAAACCCTGCGATTGGATAATAAAACCCATCGTGCCGGTCAAAAACCCCTTCTTCCAGATCCTCCAGCGGACCGGGCCGAAACTCCTGGATGAGTGTGCCAACCTGATTTAACAGAGTCCAAAACTCCGGGTGAATTTGAGAATAGGGCAGCGGATGCCTGTGTGTGACCACGTTGGCGACTTCCGGATCCTTTAGCAGGTCCGGTTTCCCCTGAGAGTGTGCAATCAAATCTTCAA
>JAPUJS010000308.1 GCA_027296045.1 bacterium
ATCTGGATCCGATGGATGCCTCCAGATCCTGTGAGCTGTCTGACGGCACCAGTCCTCCGCGACCCGCCTGAAGGGGCGGCAAATAAAGGTGTTGCACCGGATCGGGGAGTTCTGCACCGGGAATTGGACGTCCTCCGTCGATGAAGTACACATCATGCACTTTGGTCAGTTCGCGCACGATGGTCCGATTTCTGAAATGATGGCCGACACCGATTAGATGCTGGCTGTAGAACACGATTTTTTTCGGTCCATTACGTTACCCGGTATATGTCTGGATTTTCTGGCGTTTTGCTGAAAATAGCTTCAGGCGGTCGCACACCCGGTCTGAGCCCTGGTTTTTCAGCACCTCTTGAATCTTTTCAACCAGCTCTGAATTCAGTATTGGTTTGGAGAGCAGGGCTATGGCACCTAGCTGTGCTGCCTGGGAAGCGATGCGCTGGGTGGCAAAGCCGGTTAGCATAATGACATTTGTCTCAAAACCTGCTTGTGCGATTTGTTCCAGCACTTCCAGGCCATTCATCTGGGGCATCTGGTAATCTAAAATGGTGACGTCGAAGTGTTTTTCACGGAGGCGTGTCAGGCCCTCTTTGCCGCTGGAAGCAGTCTCGACCGACCAGGGGATGGCCTGAAGGGTTACCCACTTTGCAAAGCTTGTATAAATGATGGGTTCATTGTCTATCATCAGAATGCTTGCTGGATGCATACCTTGCTCCCTGGTCATTTGGGTGTTGGAAGGAATTGGATTCGCCGCTCAGAGAATGCAATTCGTGGGCCGTACCAGGGTCTGCTGCAATCGTGTATGCAAGTTGTTGGAAATGAATGCATTAAAAATTTATCGGCTGCGTTGACCGATTTTTTGTTTTGAAAAAAGTGTACTGATCGGGGTTTCGCCGTCGAACATTTCATGCAGCCGGTTTCAGCGGGTGTCTCGCTTCCGCTTTGCATTCAAGAGGCAGAATGGTTTTGGATGCCTGGAACACCTGGGTTATATTCGGGAGAACATGCCGACCTTTAGGTTGTGTCGGCCTGGGTGCAGGAGTGAAGCGATGAAATAGCCAGACCAGGTTTGCATGTTTGTGATGATTGTTTTGAAAAGGAAGAACACGTGTCGAATTGTTCGGAATGTGGTGCGAAATGCGAGCCCGAAGACCGATACTGCCTGCAGTGTGGGCGTCGAATGTTGGGAAGTACTGGCGGTGGTTCGGAGGGGTGTCGTGATTCCCTGTACGGAATGCGGTCATGAAAACCGGGATACAAGCTTGTTCTGTACTTCCTGTGGGGCAAGCCTTTCTTTAAAATTCGTGGTGTGAAGTCCCTGGTTGTGGGGCAAACGGCGAAATAGACCATCCAATTTGGTATTTTTGACCAACTAAGTGGATGGTCTATTTTTATTGTTTTAGGATTTAAAATATTGAAATTACTTGCTTTATTATGAATATTGGGCGCTTGTGTGTTTTGGCATAGGCCTTGCGAAGAGGATTGGCGACCCTGGAAAATGATTTGAGAAGAAAATTCAATAGGTTCACCTAATCTGGAAAGGAGTGTTGTTATGAAGGGGACTTTGATGCGGGTGGCCAATGTGATTCGTGCAGAAGTGGACGATCTGTTGCGTAGCCTGGAAGATCCGAAGAAAATGGTTCGGCAGATGCTGCTGGATATGGAAGTGGCCCTGGATGAGGCGGTTGTGGCTGTCGGACGGGCGGTGGCCAATGAGAAATTGCTGGAGCGACGGGTGAAGGCCAGGCAGGAAGAGGCAAAACGCTGGCAGCAGAAGGCCGAAGAGGCGGTTACGGCCGGCGAAGACGAACTGGCCCGGAAGGCGCTGGCGGCGAAAGTGGTTGTTGAAGGTGCACTGGGAGATCTGGAAAAGGCGCTGGAAGAGGCACGGGAAGTGTCGACCCATTTGAAGCACCAGTTGACGCAACTCAAGACAAAGCTGGAAGACGCCCGGGTCCGGCAGGGGGCGCTGGCGGTTCGACGACACATGGCCGAAGAGCGTCGGGGAAGTGCCGGGAGTTCCTTGAATGCCGGGGCCTTTGACCGGTTTGATCAGTTCTGCCAGGATATTGCTCGGGACGAAGTGGTGGCAGAGGTTTACGAAGAGATGATGGGAGAAAAGCCGTCGATGGATGAATTTGACAAGCTGGAACAGAAACAGCGGGTGGAAGCGGCCTTGAAGGAACTCAAAGCAAAGAACAAGCCCAAGGGCGGAACCCAGTCCTAAAGTTCCGACTTGAAAGGAGGGTGAGATCATGTTGTCTAAGTGTTGCGGATTGGTGCTGTTGATTATCGGTGGGTTTTTGGCGGTCTGTATCTTGATGATGGTGATCGGGACGTTGGTGGGGTTGTTGATGTTTGCTCTGAAGGTGGCTGTGCCGGTGTTATTGGTTTACGCCGGGTATCGGCTGCTCACACGAGATCGACGCATTGTGTATTGATCGGATTCCGTTGTCGGTGAAACGGGCGTTGAGATATTTCTCAACGCCCGTTTTTCTGTGGTCGGAAAATACTTGAAAAAGCCCCGGTTTTGGTCTTAAATTGAAAGGACTTATCGGGGAGATGTGTATCGAAGCCGTTTCATACAGGTCGGAGCGATGGGGCAGCGTTCTGAAGGGCGCATTTACAGGGGGCCGGACCTGGGATATGCACTCGGATGGATGAAACGGCTGGATCGCAATTTTATATCTGGAATGTGGGAGGCACTTTGTCACTGATTACGGTTATCGGAAGAGGGCATTCGGGGACCCGGTTGATTTCGCACACGCTGTATGCCAGCGGGGTGTTTATGGGGCGGACGATCAACAGGTCCGGGGATAAGGTTCCGCCGGAGGCGATGTATGATGCCTGTCGGGTGATGGCGAAATATGTGAAATGGAACGGTGGGTTGTCGTGGGATTTTGGGGTTTTGCATACTATGGAAATCGATCCGGAATTTATCCAGCTGGTGGAGACCTATCTGACCGATGTGATGCGGGATAAGAGCGAATATAAGGGGTGGAAACTGCCGGAGACGACGTTGGTGTATCCGTGGATTGTGCGGATGTTTCCCGAGGCCAAATATATTCACTGGGTGCGAGATCCGAGAGATTGTATTTTGCGGCGGCACGGGACAGACGATTTGAAGCGGTATGGAATTTCCTATCCTGAAACGGACGACATTCGAAAACGTCGCGCGATCTCCTGGATTTATCAGTATCAAATGATGAAAGCGACGCCTGATCCGAAACATTGTATTACCGTTCGGTTTGAAGACGCCATTTTGAAGCAGGATGAAACACAGGAGCGGTTGGAAGCGTTTCTGGGGATCCCTCTGGGGCGAGTGATTGTGCGTCCAGATTCTGTAGGGCGATGGAAGACGGATGAGGAAAATCACGATTTTGACTTTTTGCAAGAAGCAATGGAAGAGTTTGAGTATTGTTAACGTTTTGCGTTCCAAGTTTGCTGAGGGATGCCGGAACGCGAAACAGGAAGGGTGGGATGGAATATACAACGCTGGGAAAGACGGGTTTGAAGGTCAGTGTGGCGGGACTGGGATGTGGAGGGTTCAGCCGAATTGGGCAAGGGGCAGGCAAAAGCGAAGCCGAATCGGTGGCTATTGTACAACAGGCTCTGGATCTGGGCGTGAATTTTATCGATACGTCGGCGGCTTATGGCACCGAGTCGATCGTAGGACAGGCGATTCGAGGGCGGGATCGGGATGAGGTGGTGATCTCGACCAAGGCCACAGTGGGGAGAGGCGATGGCCTGAAATCGCCGCAGAAGATGGTTGCAAGTCTGGATCAGTCGCTTCAGAATCTGGGCGTGGATTGTATGGATGTGTTTCATTTGCACGGTGTGGCGCCCGAGTCCTATGCCTATGCTTGTGAAACCCTGATGCCGGTGATGCTGCGGGAACAGGAAAAGGGGAAGTTTCGGTTTTTGGGCATTACGGAAGTGCCTCCCAACGATGCCGGGCATGTGTCTCTGGCACAGGCTGTGCAGACGGATTGCTTTCAGGTGATCATGATTGCCTATCATATGTTGCACCAGTCTGCCCGGAAGTTTATTTTTCCGCACACGCTCGAGCGGGGGATTGGCGTGCTGATTATGTTTGCCGTTCGGCTGTTATTCAGCGAGCCCGGACGCCTCGGTTATGTGGTAGGAAAATTGGTGGAAGAGGGGCAACTGAACAGCGACCTGGTGGATCTGAAGGATCCACTGGGGTTTTTGATACACGATGGGGGAGCGCGGAGTGTGATCGATGCTGCCTATCGATATTGCAGGCATTCGGCCGGGTCGGACGTGGTGTTGTTCGGGACGGGAAACCCGGATCATTTGAAGGACAATATAAATTCCATTTTGAGTCCGCCTTTGCCGGAGGCAGATGTAGAACGGCTGGAAACCCTGTTCGGGGCGTTGACGGATGTGGGGTTGGACGCGCCGGGACGGGTGAAGCGCTGAGAGGAATCGAAAGAAAAGTTTGTGTTTGAGCCGGAAGATATTTATTATTAAGAACTGCTAAGAAAATAAAATGTAATACTCTTTATTCGTCACCGGCACTCCTACCTTCCATTTTCTTGAAAATTAAGGGTTCAAACGAATGGTAGGAGCCAGCTCCTGCTGGCGAGCGGCCGATGCATATTGAAGCCAGGATTCCTTGAAAGGAGCGTTGGATATGGCGGGCCTGACTGCCGAGCAGATTGAACAGTTTGAAGCGGAAGGCTATCTGGTGGCGGAGGGTGTGTTGGATCCGGAGACCATACTGGATCCGGTGATTGAGGAATATTCTGAGGTTTTGGACTCGCTGATCCACGATCTCTACCAGCGAGAGGAGATCTCGTCCCTGTTTGAGGGGCTGGATTTTGCAGAGCGGTTTATTAAGGTTTGTATCGAGACCGGAGATGTACACAAGCAGTATTTCGACTTTTCACTGCCGTTTCAAAATGTGAAACCCGATACGCCGTTCTGGGCCGGGCAGGCGGTCTTGAATGCGTTTACGGCTGAATCCCTTCTGGACTGTATCGAATCGCTAATCGGGCCTGAGATTTATTCCAATCCGGTGCAGCATGTGCGCATTAAACCACCAGAAGCGATTTTGCCAAAAAACCAGTTTGGAAACCCCATTTTGGGACAAACCAACTGGCATCAGGATCAGGGCGTGGTGGTGGAAGAGGCGGATGAGACAAAGATGCTGACGGTGTGGTTCGCGTTTCAGGATGTGGCCATTGAGCAGGGGCCGTTGAAAGTGGTGCCGAGAAGTCACCGAGATGGGCTGCTTACGCATTGTACAAACTATCACGGAAATGGCCCTGCGACAGTCGGTGGCAGACAGATTCCCGAGAAGCTTTTTGAGGCCGACCGCACCATTCCTGTGCCTGTAAAACGAGGCGATGTGATCTTTTTGACCCGGCGGACCGTTCACGGCTCGCTTCCCAATGTGAGCGATACTATTCGGTGGAGCTTTGATTTGCGCTACAATCCTATCGGGCAGCATACAGGGCGGGTCGCTTTTCCGGGATTTGTGGCGCGGAGCCGAAAGCATCCGGAACAGGAGCTTCGAGATGCGAAGGTGTGGACGCAGAATTGGTTGAATACGCGGGAAAAGATGTCAAAAATCAACCAGGGGGGGCAGATTGAGGTGCAGTTTGGGCGGTGGAAGGAGGGCCATCCGGATTGCGAAGTGTGATTGAAGTGGATTCAGTTTGAGAAAGGCGGTCAGGTCGACCGCCTTTTTATTTTCAAGTTTTAAAAGCACCGGTTTTCACGTATTATATCACCCATATTTCTTCCTATGAAAGTTCGCGATAATCCAATTCTCCCGACGTCGGGAGAATTGGATTATCTTTTTAAATTAAATAAAAATAATTAGTTATTATTATAAATGGCATTGAAAAAAATTTAGGTTTCGGGATGTCCATTTCATCATCCTTCTAATTTTTCAAAGACCATCATCCAAGCCTTGAACGGTCGTATCTGCGATCCACCGCTGTTGAAAACGGCTCCCACCAGTCCCATACGCCTGTGAGGCACAGACGGCGATTGCTGCGGTACGTCTCGGGGCGAAAGATGATCTGAAAAAACCGATCCAGCTTGACGAACTGTGGGAAATGCAGAAGGCCGCAGAACCGACCTGATTACCAGATGACAGGAATCTGTAAATAATCGGGTAACCGTCCGGGCATTGCGCCGGAATAATTCCCGCACTAAAAAAACACAAAGTCCGGCAAGCCGGACTACCGATCGCCTGGCGTAAGTTATTTAGCAAGAACGATATACAGTCCGACGACAGGAGGACTTCTTGCCTCTGTAG
>JAPUJS010000309.1 GCA_027296045.1 bacterium
CCTTTTTTTGGAACACCCTCTATGAAAATCCTTGTCCCACTGCTTGCACTGATCTGGATCGCTCCGCAATCCGCCCAGGCCGGCGCCTGGACCCTTCCCAAAGGCCAGGTCTGGAGCAAAATCACGCTCATGGCCCAGTCCACCAACCAAGAATACGTCAGCGTGGGCGGCTCCGGACGACTCCCGGACCTTTCGACCATTTACCAGCCCGGTGACCGGGCCCGATACCGAGAAAACGGCCAGTACGACTCCCGCGCCTTCTTTTTCGACTTCTTTTACGGCGTCACCGACCGCATCGACGTCGGTGTCCAGGTCCCCTTCTTCCGCCAGGAATTTGAAAATGTCGGCTTCCGGACCCCCAATGCAGCGTCCGGTTTTAGCGACATCCGGGCCTTCTTAAAATACCGCCTGTTTCTGAACCCGGCTGTCGGCGCATTTAAATTTGGCTTCAAAGCCCCCACGGGCGATTTTCAAAGCCAGGACGGACTCATTCCCGTCGGCGAAGGACAGTGGGATTTCGATTTTATCTTCCAACTCGGCCGCTCGTTCTGGCCCCTGCCCGGCTATGCCAACCTGGATGTGGGTTACCGGGTGCGCCTGAAAAATGACCAGATCGACCGAGACCCCGGCAACGAATGGTTTTTCAATGCCGAAATAGGCTACGCTCCCCTCAAAAAACTGCTCCTGGCCCTCAAATTCGAAGGCCTCCACGGAAACCCCTCCAAAATCTTTGGCCTGACACTCCCCCGAGATGTCAAACGCATCACCTACCTCACCCCCACCCTGCTTGTCGGCCCCCACCAGAACCTGAGCCTGGAAGCCGCCCTCCGGATCTCTATCCGAGGCCGCAACTTCCCCGCCGGAAAAATGTGGGTTGCCGGCATCTCCTATTCCGGCAACCCCTTTTCCAGATAAAACACATCTGGCCTATGCCCGGGGCCTGTGCCGGCTGTTGTCGTATTTATGCAACAAATCGTCCAGGGCTTCCCGCAACAAAAAAGCCTCTGTCCTTCCCATGCTTTTTGCCAGACTCGCAATTCGTTCCAACTGGGTTCGGGTATAATAGTTCGTCTTGGTAATCATCTGCGATCCCCCCCTACACCCGTACCTCCGCTTCTGCCCCCAACACCTCTGCATTTTCCTCCAATACCGGGTCCACTTCTTCTGCCACAAACTGTTCCACCTGCTCCGGTGCCCGCCCCACAAATGCCTTCAGGTCCAGCACCCCGTCCAACTCCGCCCGCGTCATCCCGAATGCCGCGTCCCCGGCAATGCGATCCAGCAAATCGTTATCCTCGCCCTCCTCCTTTACCCGTTTGCCCGCCTCCATAGAGTGTCCCCGGATGCTTTCGTGCAACTCCTGACGATCTCCCCCACGCTTGACCGCTACCATCATGATGTTTTCCGTTGCTATAAACGGCAATTCCTGATCCACATGTCGCCGGATCATCTTGGGATAGACCACCAGCCCGCGCACAATATTCATGTAAAGGATCAAGATGGCATCTACGGCCAAAAACATCTGAGGCAGTGCCAGACGCTTATTGGCCGAATCATCCAGGGTTCGCTCAAACCACTGAGTGGCCGCCGTAAAGGCCGGACTACCCGCCGTTGTAATCACAAACCGGGCCAGCGCACAAATCCGCTCCGATCGCATCGGATTTCGCTTATACGCCATGGCCGAAGAGCCGATCTGGGACGTTTCAAAGGGCTCTTCAATCTCTTTCAAATTCTGCAACAACCGCAAATCATTCCCAAATTTATGCGCCGATTGCCCGATCCGAGACAGCAAATCCCCAATTTGAGAGTCCACCTTTCGCGTATACGTCTGCCCGGTCACCACAAAACAACCCGAAAAACCCATTTTTTCCGTGACCAGACGATCCAATTGCTGCACCCTTTCCGAATCTCCCTCAAACAACTCCAAAAAACTGGCCTGCGTCCCGGTTGTCCCCTTGACCCCCCGGAACCGCAAGGTGGTCAGATAATAATCCAGGTCGTGGAAATCCATCAATACGTCCTGGAGCCACAACGAAGCCCGCTTGCCCACCGTTGTAAGCTGGGCGGGCTGAAAGTGGGTAAAGCCCAGAGTGGGCAAATTCCGATATTCCATGGCAAATGCCTTCAAATCGGCCAGCAAACTCACCAATTTGGTGCGCACAATCTGTAACCCATCCCCCATTTGCACCAGTTCCGTATTATCCTGCACAAATGCACTGGTTGCCCCCAGATGAATAATGGGCCGTGCTTCAGGACACTGCTCGCCAAATGCATATATGTGGGCCATCACATCGTGGCGGACCTCCCGCTCCCTCGCTTCGGCCACATCGTAGTTGATTTCATCCTGAAACCGGCGCATCTCTTCAATTTGAGCATCCGTAATCGGCAATCCAAGCGCCTGTTCCGATTCGGCAAGGGCCACCCACAACCGACGCCAGGTCCTAAATTTCTTCTGATTGGAAAAAACAGCTGCCATCTCAGAACTGGCGTACCGTTCGGTCAACGGATTTTCATACCGGGATGGATCCTGTCCCATATTCCCCCTCCTCCTTTAAGCTTCTGACCCCTCTTCAGGCGGGCCCGAATGAGACCCAGAAGTGCCATTGGATTCACTGGTGTCATTGGCCGCACGGACCGAAATCTGTGTTTCACTGGGCGCTCCGGCCTGTTTTCTAGCCTTTTCCTCAGACTTCAATTCTGCTTCTTGTTTTTTTGCTTCCTCTTTTTCCTTTTCTTCATTGGCCTTATCAATCTGGACCTGGACATTGTAGGCCTGACGAATCATTCGGATAATATCACTGCACCGCCGCACCTCGATCATTGCAATGCCGATCCCTGTCACAACAATACAAATCGCCGGGATAACGCCCTCCCAGAGACTGTCCACAAAAACAGAAAAAATGCCATAGACACAGCCCAGCGTCAAAGAAGAAAGCATCACATAGATCCACCCACGCTTTTGACGCTGGAAACGGGCGTGAAGTTGACGGAGAGCCCGGGACGTTTGGGACGACAGAGCCACAGAATCCCGCTTGAACGGGCGACGATCCCACAATTTTTTCAAAAATTTATTCATAAAATATTTAAAAATAAATATTTATACAAAATATGTCGTTCATAGGCCGGGACACGCCCCAGGCTTAGAACCGCCCCATTGTAGAAGCGCCCTTCAGAGCGCTACATCTTATAACAGAACGCCAAAGACAAACCCGGCCGATAACAGCGCAAGCCCGGCCCCTCCCAAAACCTGTCCGGTTGTATGGACACCCAGAGCAATCCTGGACCAGGAAATGGCCAGTGCAAGCGGAAGATAAGCCAGAGCAGGCAGGCCAAACAGAAAAAACAGCATCCCAAGCGTTCCCCAGGCCCCAATCGCATGCAGGCTGATTTTCCACCAAAAAAGCATCCCCCCGGCCAAAACCGCCAGCCCCGTATACCACATCATCACCATCAGCACATCGAAAGGGGCTTTGAGGCTATAAAGCACACCGACACCGACACTACAACTGATAACAAGCACCCAGAGAGACCCTTTTCGGTCTGCCTTACGGGCAATGAACGCTTCTTCAATCACACCCTTGTGCAACAAAAGCCCCACATAGGCCACAGGCAGAAAAACACCAAAAAACAGGCAAACCCCCAGCAAGAGCGTAGGATCCGTGCCCGAAGCATCCGGTCCTTGAAACACCACCAGGGCAAAAACACCGGCCACCAGAACCAGGGGATTTGCAAGATTTGAAATCCACCGGGCACCAATAGATACCCGATCCCCACCGCCTGTCATACGCACACCTTTCACCGAACTGCTCCGTTCCAGCCTTTTTCCAATGCCTATATATTTCCAATGCCTATATATAATAGGTAGAGACCACAATAAAAATTGAAAAATCATAAAAAAATACTAAAGCAGATTCCATAGTCGTCGATATTTATACTGTGCATTACAAAGAAGTATTAAGTAGTTCTTGAATCTTGATCTCGCAGCCCCGGGTTCTTTCACCCAAACCATTTACAGAACCCAGGGCTGATCCGGACACGAATCGTCAAGATTCAGAACATCTCGTCCGATCCCACCAGGTCTCCCTATAACTCGTTCGCTCCTGGTGATGATCACGACGAATCGGGCACGGAAGCCCAGTCTCCATATTTCAGAGACAGTAACAAGGAGGTTTGCAATGCCACTTCGGGTAAACCATAACATCACCGCCCTGAACACCCGGCGGCAACTCTTGATAAACAATCGAGAGTTGTCCACGCGGATTGAGCGCCTCTCGTCCGGGATGCGAATCAACCGCGCCGCAGACGACGCCGCCGGACTTTCCGTATCGGAAGGCATGCGAGCAGAGCTCGTAGGCCTCAAACAGGCCGTCCGAAATGCAGAACACGGCACCAACCTGATCCAGACCGCAGAAGGTGCCCTCAACGAGGTCAGCGCCATCCTCATTCGGATGCGAGAGCTATCCGTACAGGCGTCCTCATCCACGCTGAACAACAACAACCGAACGGCCCTAAACGCCGAGATCGTCCAGATGGTCGCCGAAATAGACCGAATTGCCTCTGCAACAAGCTACAACAATATTACCCTGCTCAGTGGGTTTGGCAACACGGTCAGTCAGGACATTAGCGTCTCCACCGCCCTGGCTTCAAATACTACCGGTGTCATCAACGTCTCTATCACGGGTGCCGATGCAGGCACCTACCGATTCATCGACACCACCGCTACCGATAATCAGATTACGCTGGGCAACGGGGTTGCCACCCAAACCATCGATATCGGAAGTGCCCTCGACTCAGACGGTGGTACAGGAGGCATTGTAGCCACAGGCGCCTCCATTGTGGCCAACTTCGACCGCCTCGGCATCCAGCTCACGCTCACCGGAGCCAGGAACGCCAGTTCGTCCGTCCCGGCCAGCGACGGATATCGCGACGGCGACCTCGGTACTTTGATCCTCCAGGTCGATGCTGGGGTGGGCGGGTCCTTCCAGATCGGTCCCGACAACACCGCCTCCGACCGATTTGAAGTCTCCATTGCAGACATGAGCGGCTCCGGCACCAAACTGAACCTGTCGAGTGCCTCCGTCAGCACCATCAATAGTGCACGGTCCCTCATGCCCACCATAGACCTGGCCATCAATGCGGTTGCCCAACAACGTGGAGACCTGGGCGCTATTCAAAACCGCCTTGGATTCACCATTCGATCCCTGGAAAACTCGATTGAAAACATCCAGGCTTCCGAATCCTCGATCCGCGATGCCGACATCGCCGAGGAAGTCTCCGCCTTTACACGGGCTCAAATCCTGGTCCAGGCGAGCACAGCGCTCCTGGCACAGGCCAACGCTATCCCGCAAAACGCCCTCACCCTGCTCCAGTAAGCCTCCAAGCAGGCGGGCAGCATCAAGGCGCCAACGAATCCCCACCGACGTTGGCCTCCCTTTCTCCCAGGTGGGAAAATCAGACGAGTTTACCCGAAGGGGTCGCAGATGACTTTGGTCATCTGCGACCTTTTTATGCCCTCCATCCAAGCAATCCCATCCTTTTCTCCCCTCGTACTCCTGCCTGCTTTCAACCTACTCCTCTTGACAAGCTTCAATCTTTCACCTATTTTTTGGCTGTTATCCATAACAGGTACAAGAAGTTGGACCCTCATCCCACACCCCACCATACCTATGAATCGCTACATGCCTCTGGTCATCCTGATCGTTCTGGGCCAGACCATTTTGGCCTACCTTCTGGTCAACCGAGTTGTGATCCGTCGCCTGATCGGACCGCTCCCAGAAGAGGTTCGGGAAGTCCAGGTCGCCATCGCCATCAGCGACGAACCCGAACGCATCTATCGCGAACTGGGTTCGTTCATCCTGACCCCGACCGATACGGCCGGCATTCACGGATTGCGGTTTATCCGCACCGAAATAACCCTGGGCGTCGCCCCGTCCAGTGCCCATTCCCAACTCGAAGCCCAGAATCCGCGTCTGCGCGATATTATCATCAGCATCCTCAGCTCCAAGGAAGTCTCGCAACTGGACTCGCCGGAAGACCGGGAATTTATCAAGGATGAGATTCGATTTGCCGCCAACAAACTTCTGACCATAGGAGAAGTGCTCCAGGTCAATTTCATCGACTTTGTGATTCAGTAAATACCTCCCTTATATGAAGCTTCGATCGATTCTCAGCCAGCAACCCATCCAGATGCTCCGTCACACGGCAGACCAGGTTGGGCTCCCTTCAACTCCCAACAAGACGATTCTCATCGACCTGCTGTGTCAGGCCCTGACCGATCCCAAAGGCATTCAAGACCGCCTGGATTCCCTCTCCGAACCCCAGAAAACATTCGTCATTTCTCTGGCCGCAGAAGGCGGAGAACTGCTCAAATCCGAAGCCGTTGCAGAACTCAACGATGGATTTGAACATACCTTCCAGGCCTTGATGGACGACCTTGCCCAGATCGGGCTCGTTTTTCAAGACAGCACGACCCTCGATGCCGAACACCCCCTGATCGGGATTCCCGACTCGATTTTGAAATCCATTCCCATCTCATTGTCCGACCGGGCACGCCTGAGGGGCATTATGAAAGCCGTCTCGATTGGGCTTTTGCGAACCTTCACCAAAGACTGCAATATCCAGTTGAACGACACCCGCCGCCCCTTTGTCATTCAAGCCATCCGCGACCACCTCCTGACGCCAGACAACCTGAAGGCATTTTTAAACAGCCTGTCCGAAGACAAGCGCACCCTCTTGGACCTGTTTTTAAAAGAGGAGGAAATCACCCCCGCCGATCTCCAGGAACACCTGGGGGAATCCGCCGTGCGGGAATTGGAAGACCTGGTCTGGAAAACACCGTTATTCTATGCCCTGGAAGGGCAAAAAAACGGCAGCCTTCGCCTGGCCTCCGACCTGTCAAATGCCATGCGACAAATCGCCAGCACCCAGGGGGGAAAACTGGAAACCCACCCGGAGGACATTCTGGCAGACGAGACAATTGTCCCGTCTGTCATTCAGGACAACACCCCCTATTTCCTCCAGGACCTGACCACCTTGCTCGGTCAAATTGAACGCAGACACCCCCGACGGCTCAAAAGCGGAGGCATCCCCAAAGGGGACTTGAGAGATGCCGCCAGGCTATCCCGGGAAGAAACCGACCCTGGATACATCGACTTTATCGCCCTGTTTGCCGAAACCGCCGGACTGGTCCGCATCCAGGGCCAGACCTGGTGTGCGGCAAAAGATGCGGGCCTTCGCCTTGAACAGGTCCCGGTACTGCGCAAAGCCTTCTTTGCGTTCTGGCAGCAAACCGAGCGGTGGAACGAATGGTCGGCCGACCGGTCAACCCCATCGGGCTCAAAAAGCAGAGTCGACGAACTCAAATCCATCCGAAAAGAAATTTGCAAGGGCCTGAAACGGTGTCCAAACGATTGCTGGGTTCCCTATTCCCAATTCTATCAACTCCTCACCCGCCTTTCCGACCCCTTCCGCCATTTTGCCGAAGACCCTGGCTCCGGACGATCTCTAGCGGCTGGAGGCACCACCGCCGACGAACTCCTGCGCCGAATCCTGAAAGGTGCCCTCTGCTGGATGGGCCTGATCCGGTTGGGCAATCCAGAGGCCTTTGCCCAACCGCTCCACCGCAGCAACAAAGCCGTCTTTCAAATCACCCCGGCAGGTCGGGCCCTGCTTCAGGGCACATCCGACGACCTCACAGAAGGCATTCAACCGGTCAACCCCAAATCCAAGTTCGTCATGCAGCCCAATTTTGAAATCCTTTCGCCACCCGATCTGCCGCCCGGCCATTTTCTTCAACTCTGCGGCCTGGCCGATCTGGAATCCCTGGATGTGATGGCCCACTTCCGGATCACCCGCGAGTCCCTCCAGCATGCCCTCAATCGGGATATTTCTGCAGACGACCTGCACACGTTTCTCAAAACGGAAAGCGCCACAGGGCTGCCCGATATGGTCGGTGCCCTCATTGAAGAATGTGTGGAAAAACACGGCGAAATTGAGATCCAATCCAGTTCGGGCTATCTCACCGTAGCCCAGGAATCGCTTTTGGACGAACTCTACGCCCAAAAAAGAATCGCCGCCTTTTTGGGCCCTCGTCTCTCTCCCATCGCAGCCGCCCTCAAGCGAGAAAGCCGTCCGGAAGCCCTGCTCCAGGTGTTGCACCAACAGGGCTATATGCCCAGGCTGGATGCCGAGTTTGCAGCATCCGAGCAGGGCCAGCACCAGGTCATCCTGAGCAGTTCCGAACTGTCCGAACTGGTCGGATTCCTGGAATCGGCCATCACGGCCCTGACCGAACGGGGAGCAAGCCCATCCGAAACCCTCGATTACGTGATCAGCCGATTTCGCCGGGGCCTGCGCCGGGTTCCCGATCAGGGACGCCAGGAAGCATTGGCACGTTACGGCAAAGATTTTGAGTCGCTCGGAAAACCGGCCCAATCGGATGAAAGTGGGCTCCAGGACCTGCTGCAATATACCGGCGCCAATCCCTCTTCGCAAGCAACCGAAATTCGACCCCTGGTCGAATATGCCATCGACCACCGACTCTGTGTTGAGATTATCTACCATGTCAAAGGCGAAACCTCCGAAAGAACCATTGAACCCTTCTCGGAAGATCACGCCATGCTCTACGCCTTCTGCCAGACTCGAAAGGGAGACCGGGTCTTTCGGATGGACAAAATTCAATCGGCCCGATTGACGGGTCAAAAATTCCAGCGGGCCTGATTCCTGGCCCAAGAGTCTTGACTTTTCAATCTGGAGGGCCTATATTGCCTCCGGGTGTCTGATACGCGTTTGCCCCCCGACAAACAGTCTCAGATGCCCATCTGGCCATCAGCGACGCTTGGCAGAGCGGAGACCTGATGGCCTTATTATTTTAAATTTAAAAAAAACAACATCTTATATCCAAGTTTATTTTCAAGCCCGCCCAATTTTCATTTGTGAACCACTCCCTTTTTCCGTATTTTCTCCTCTCCTTACGTACGTTTGCAACCCATATCACAGCCAAGGGGAAGACCGATGAAAGACCGGCTTCTACTGCTGAGTTTGTTCCTGATCCTGGGCACACCTGCCTTTGCACAAACCACCGGTCAGGTAAGTCCTATTATCATTTCAAACGGCTCGGCAACCCTCACCCTTGATTTTTCAAACCAGGATTACGAACTCATTCTC
>JAPUJS010000031.1 GCA_027296045.1 bacterium
TCGCCGGAGGTGGCGTGGTGCAAAAAGGTCCCTCCGATGTCTGGAACGGCGGAGTAGGTGCTGATGCCCTGCTGATAGGCTCCGGTTGGGGAGGGTTCCATCAGGCTGGTTTTGGCAGAGTCGATGAACTTTATAATGACCGGGGGGCGCCACTCGCCGTTCTGGTATGGAGTGAAGATTTTATCGTAAAGCGTTTCGCCCACCGACTGGGTGAATTCGATGGTGGTGTAGCCCACCGCCTTGAGCAGGGCAAGGACCCGGTCGGTCTGGACATAGCTGAGGTGAACGACCTGGTGTCCCAGGTCTTGTGGCGTGGGGGATTGCCGTTTGATTTGAATTTCGCTAATGATTTGCTGTAGGGTGCTCTGAACGGTGGCCAGGTCCGGGTTGGGTTGGAACGCACCGCCTGCGATGCCTGCCCGTCCGTAGAGGTAAAAATCATACCCCCCTTCGGGGAACGGTGCCAGCGCGATTTCAAGGGTTCGATAGGCCCCTCCTCCCAGTTGCTGGATCAAGAATCTATTGGATTCGAGGCCTGCTATGTCTCTGGTTTTCCAGATGTCACCTGTACCATCGTGCTCTGTATAATTCAAGAAGAGCAGTGTTTTGAGCACAATGGTATTGATCATTTGGATATTTTTGGCCGGGGTTTTATATGGGGAACGAATAGAAATTGCCTGATATTGTGCTTCCAGCCCGATGGTTGGCCAGAGCAGAAGGAGAAGCAACAAACCCGGTCTCAGAAAGGGTTTCGGCATCATTCGGGTGGATCTCCATGTGTGTCCAAAGGGGGTGGGGCCCCGGTAGTGGCTTGCCTGAGGCGGCGGGTGAGCGTCTGGATAATGGTCAGGGCAACCTCAAAACGCTGGGAAAGGATGTGATAGAAGTCTGCTTGTTGAATGCGGAGAAGCAGGCAATCGGTGATCGCTGTTGCAGAAGCAGACCGGGGTTCACCATCCAGAATGCTCATTTCTCCAAAATAATCCTGGGATTTCAAAACAGCAAGTTGTTCATTGTCCTGGTGGATGTTGACTTCTCCTTCTACAATGAGGAACATGCTGTCGCCATGTTCTCCTTGCACAATGATGCTGTCTCTTTCCGAAAAAATGACTTCCTGCGCGATCCCGGCCAACGGGCTGAGTTCGCCAGGGCCCATACCGGAAAAGAGCGGCACATTTCTGAGGAAGAGAATTTTCTGGACCAGGATCATTTTGAGGGTGACGCTTTTGTAGGGTGTTCGGACCGGAGCGATTGGACAAGACGACGTACTGCAGGATGGGGATCCTGTTCCAGGCGATGACAGGCCTGTTGCACTGTTTCTGGAGCTGCCAATTGGTTCAGGGTAAACAGAAGGGTTTCTCGGACAACAGGGCTTGGGTGATCCATACAGTCCAGTAAAATACGGTCGGGCACTTCCCAGCGATTCTCAACCGTTGCCATCAGGGCGCCCGAAGTGAGCCATTCGGGAGTTTGCTTGTCGATCAGGGCTTGGATGGTCTGTTCGATCGAAGTCTCGACCCTGGTGTTCGGGCTGGACTCGAGCAGGCTGAGCAGGTCTGGTTTTAGAGATTTGTCCAACACATTGTCCAGAATTTCCAGGGCATTGGCCCGGCTTTCGGGGCTACTCTGAACAAGGCCTTTGAAGATTGTTTGATACCCTACATCCGGAAAGGTCGTGTCCAACAGCCGGAAGATATTTGAAAGATGGCTGTCATAGGCTTCCTGGAGGGCATCGTTCAGCAATGCGGAACCAGACACGTTTTCTAAATTGCAAAGCACCAGGTAATGTTGTTTGGCCGCGTCTATTTCAGACCGGATAAGGGCTCGCAGGTCCGGGAGATGGGGTTTGATCGACGGGGCGGATTGAAGCAGCGTTCCAAAGGCTTCGATGGCCCGTTTTCGCAAGACAAGGTCCGAGCTTTGGGCGATTTTTTTGAGTACGGAAAGCGATTTCAAGTCGCCCACCTTTGCCAGAATAGGAGGAATGTGGTGGGCCCCCTCAAAAGCCCCTTCCATGTCTTTTAATTCCAGGTAGGGCAACAGATGGTCGAGGATTTCGGGGCCGTATGTCGCCAGGGTTTCTGCGGTGTGAATGGCTACGCCCGGATCGGCAAGAAGGGGGACGATGGCCGGTACGAGCCTCGGGTTGGGGTGGATGCGGCAGGCTTCCAGGGCAGATAGGCGCACGGCTTCATCCGGATCTTGAAGGAGTCCGACGAGGGGGCGGATGAGGTCCGCATATTGGATGTGAGCCAGTGCATCACAAGCAGCAATGCGGTCTTGAGGTTGTTTGGATTGTAGCATCGCTTTCAGGACAACGCCGGCGTTGAGCAACAGATCCAGGTCGCCGCTGTTGATCAGCGTGGCAATCGCTGCTGCCCGAACAATGGGGTGTGGATCTTCCAGACAGCCTTCCAATTCTTCTACTGTTTCGGGACCGCTCAGGCTGGAGCAAGCATATATGGCTGCGGCTCGAACCTGAGGGTCCTCGTGCTCCAGGTGCCTCTGAAAGGAGGACAGGTCATCCTCATTTCCTTTGTCCTGCAGGTAGTGGAGGGCAGGAATTTTCACATCGGCGGACTCCCGTCCAAGCAACTGGCGAAATTCAGGCGACCAGTCTATGTGATCCATTTCGGCCAAAATGTTCAGAAGATAGGCCAATTCTGTATCGGAGGCGGTTTGCAGGGTCTGGCGAATGTGGGCTTCAAAAGTCTTGTCCCGAAAACTGGCCGTTTCTTCAGCAATGTCCAGGTGATGGGTCCCGAGAGAGTTCATCAGGGCAGAAACGTAGGCTTTGTAGTTGCTTCGGAGCGACCAAAGCCACAAGAGGGCGAAGACGGCCCCGCCGATGGCAAGGGTATGCAAAGGGATATGGGAGACAATGGCCACTAGGCCAAGCCCCGTTCCGCCAATGGCAATGGGTTTTCCGATTCCGTCTATAAATGCCCGGGCCTGGCTGCGGGATTGTTTGGGCACGCCCAGATAAAGCATTTGAATGGCTGCAACATCCATGGTAAACAGACAGATCTGAACCACGAATTTGGTGGCGACAATCCAGGCAAAGCTGGCGGTGAGCAGGGTGCCGACGGTGGCAATCAGCAATCCGGCAGGCAGGATGGCCAGTCCGAGTAAGATGCCCCCTTTTTGTAAAATGCGGTGTACAAGGAACAGCTGAATCAAAAGGGCGACCACACTGGATAGGGCATAGAAGTTGCCAAAAAATCCGGTTAGGGCCTGGTCCTGATAGTGCATACGGGCGCCGGCCTTAAATTGATAATCTACCAGCGTGAGGGTCAGGGTGGCCACGAGAACCAGGAACACCAGGGCGCGAACCTGGGGGGTGGACAGGAGGCTGGAATAGAAAGTTGGTGAATTGCTTCCTGAGGATGGGGGTGGGAGAAGTCCATCGTGGCGGGTCAGATGGGTCACGGTGCCCCAAAATCCGCCTATGAGAGCGGCGACAACAAAGAGGAGATTTTCGGTGCCCAATAGGGCAGTAAAGGGACGGATCAGAAATCCAGACAGGATGCAGGCCACCGTCCCGCCGGCCCCGACAAAACCAAAAAGGCGTTTGGCTTCACGGGGATTGAAGATCATTGCCGCAAAGGTCCAGAAAAGCATCATGGGCAGGTTGACAAGGAGGTCACTCAGGAAATAGGCCACAATGCCAACCCCCCCCCAGGGATGGGTCAGGCTGAGTCGAAGGGCCAGGAGGGCGGATATGAGCAGGAGGCAGGACCAGGCAATGAGTTTGCCCAGAGGCATTTTGCCCATCCCAATCCCATAGACAAAGGCCGCCGAGCTGACCACGGCGGCCGTGCCGATATACATATAGGAAAGATGCCCGAGGGGGTGCTGGGTCAAAAAGAGGGAATCGCCCACAGTGCGGGCAATCAGGGCGGCAGAAGCAACACACATGAACCCCAATGTGCTCAAAATAAACCGATTGCGTTCTTTTTGAGTGAGGCCAGATAGGGGCGTTGTCATGGGGCTGATCGCGAGCGAGATCGGGTTTGAGTGCCAGGCTGAAAAGGAGGAAGTAATATAGCGTATCCCCGGGATGATGTCAACCGAAGTGCGCTATTCGATACTCCGTCCTTGACTTAAAAAAAACAAAGGCTTATCTTTAAAACACTCCATGAATATGGACGACTCTAAAGGAGTTTCTCCGGCATCCTGGTGACGGATGAAATCGGGTCCCCACTGGTTTTGCGTCCCCGTGTCAAGTCGGCCCTATTCCCCTTTTCTATAATTCCCTAAAGTAATTTATAAATATTTATTATCTGTCTTGTTTTTTTAATCGGACTGCCTTTGCGGCTGCCTGTTGGGTGTGTTCAGGCCGTTTTGAGCGGTTCAAATAGAAGGGTTTAAAGCTATGCTGCGGTTTTGTTGTAAAATGATTGCCTGGATGGTCTTCGGACTCTTGGTCCTGGGAATGCCCAAATATGCTTGGGGTCAATTGTTGCCCGATCTGGTGATTGTAACCGACCCGGTAGGTCCTGTGCAAGTGTTGGGAGGACAAAACGATACGGTGACTGTGGTGGTGCGAAATGTGGGATCGACCGTGATCTCGGCTTCTTTTGATTTGACTGTTTATCTAAGTCCCGATTCCACCGGAGAAGCCAGCGAAAAAGTGGGGGATACTGCTGTGACGGGGGGGCTTTTTCCGGGCGTGAACCGGACGGTCAAAGTGCCTATTCGGGTGTCTGCTCTCCAGTCATTGGGGAGATATCTGTGGGTTGTTCGGGCCGATGTGGCAAATGGAATTGCCGAAACAGACGAGACCAACAACGATCGAGTGGGGAACGGCGTTCAGGTGGTGACGCCACCTCCTGACCTGAGTTTTGTGACAAATCCTGCCGGACCCAACAGCTCGGGGTTGGGCGAAACACATAGTGTGACTCTGGCAATTCAAAACCTGGGCCAGGGGGCCACTTCTGGTGGGGTGGATGTGACACTCTATTTGAGCTCGGATATGGCGTTTGATGGAAGCGATACGCAAGTGGGCAGCCTCTCGTTTCCCGGCCTGCTTTTTTCGGGCAACTCGCAAGCTCTGACGGTTTTTGCTTCGGTGCCCAATAATCAGACGCCAGGGACGTATTATTGGCTGGGTGTGGTCGATGCCAGTGGTACCGAATCGGAGTCGGATGAGAACAACAATGTGGGGGTGGGAAATACCGTAGATGTGGTTCAAAAACTGGCGGATTTTCTGATTACGTCACCGCCCACAGGTCCCAACGGGGTTTTTCGGGAGGGGAGTTATACGGTTTCCCTGGAGATTCAGAATCGGGGGACAGATCCCAATGGTAGCGGATTTGATGTGGTGGTTTATTTAAGCGAGGATCTGACGGTGGGAAATGCCGACGATGTGTTCGTGGGCGATGTGGCCATTTCCGAGGTGATCCAGGTAGGGGACCGTCGCACCGTGAACGTGCCGGTAAAGATTTCGGCCTTGCAGGCCTATCTCGCCTACTATTGGGTTGCCCGTGTGGATGTGGGAGGGGCCGTTCCAGAAGTGGATGAAAACAACAACCATTTGATCGGAAACCAGGTCTCGGTGGTGCCTTCTCCGTCAGATTTGACCGTCACAACCGGTGTGAGCGGGATCTCGGAGTTGGTGCGAAATGAACTGTATACGGTATCGGTTACCGTGCTGAATCAGGGGGCGGGTTCTACCAACGGGGCATTTCAAATTTCGATTTTTCTGAGTGCTGATGCAATATCGGGCAATGAAGACGATATTCGTGTAGGAGGCACAACGGTAACAGATGTGATGGCGGCCGGGACGAGCCAGACCAAAGAAATCAAGGTGACAGCACCTTCGGTGATGGCAGCAGAGGGGTATTACTGGGTTACGGTTGCCGATGCAATTGGCGTGGAAGCAGAAGCAGATGAAAGCAATAATGCACTGATCTCAGAAACGCAAACGCCCATCCAGTTGTTGCCAGACCTGGTGATTGCATCCGAGCTGACGGCGCCGGGCATTGTGTCGAGGGGCGGTCTTTATACGGCGTCGACTTTGGTGCAGAATGCAGGCAGGGGAGATGCCAAGACGGATTTTCAAGTGGCGGTTTTTTTGAGCACCAATCAGCTTGTTGGAGATGAAGACGATGTGCAGGTTGGCAGTGTGACCGTGACCGATGTCGTTGTATCGGGAAGCACCCTTTTGGTAGAGATACCGGTGTCCATTTCTGCAACCCAGCCTGTGGGGACCTACCGGTGGGCGGTTCGGATTCTTACGGGAGGGTTGAAGGAAGAGCTGGATGAGACGAATAACGACCGGTTGGGTGGGGTGGTGTCTTTTCCTGCCCTATCGGTATTTGCCGAGTCGCTCGCCATGGGGGAAGTGCCGGTTGGAGAAACTTCAACGCGGACGTTCCAGGTGGCCAATACGGGTACGGCGGATTTGAATTTTTCGGTTTCTTCGTCCGACAATCGGATCCAGGTGAGTCCCCATTCTGTTGAAAATTTACCGCCGGGCAAGAGCTGGACGGTTACGGTTACGTTTTTGCCCACTGTTGGCGGCTCGGTCCTGGCCGATGTGGCCATTGCCGGAAATGACCTGGAGGGCAAGCGGATTGTGCGTGTCAACGCGCTGGGGATTGCTCTTATGAAGGATCGGGTGTTTCTCGATTTTGATCCAGCGCAGGGAAATCAAGGCGTCACGACAAGTCGGGGATATCCCTATCAGGAGGTGCCGATTGAATTGCATGTGGCCTCTTTGCCGGAGGTTCGCGAGGTGACCATACAATTGGCGTTTGATTCGCTCCGGGTGGCGTATGTGCCGCAAAGCTGGAGGGCGGGAACCCTCTTGCCGGATGGATTTCCGACCAAGGCCGAGTTGATCCAACCGGGGCTTTTGGAAGTCCAGGTGGGCGGCATTGTTCCTGGCAGCGGCGATGGCCTTTTGGGGCGGTTGAAGTTCCAGGTGCAGGCGGCCTTGCTGGATTCAACGGGGGAATCGGGCCCTCGGGCGATCTGGCAGGCCAAGAAAATGACTTTTACCCTGGCAGATGGGACACAGGACACCCTGCACCTGGTGGCAGAGGGGATCCTGGTTTATGATCTGATTTGTTGGGCGGATGTGGATCTCAATGGCCGGGTGGGATTGGGAGATTTTCTGTTTTTCCTGGACGCGTTTCAGAAAAACCAGGCAAGTCTGGGTTGGGAAGTTCCCCTTGCGGACAAACCGGTTCTGCAGACGCCCTACAAACGATACGACGCCAATGTGGATGGGATTATCAATCTGGCTGACTTTATTCTGTTTACCCGTGTTTTTGGACAAACCTGTGAGTAAGAAACGGAGGGTCGTGCCTGGTTGATAAGGCCGCCCGAAATGGACGAGGCCGTGGTGTGAGACGTGCAGAACAAAAAATGGTCGATGGGATGCCGGGTATTCTCCGATGGGGAATACCCGGCCTCTTGGTATGGGCTTGTTGGGTGGGGGTGGCATTGGGGCAAAATATCAGTACGGTTGCGGGGAACGGTAATTTTGGGTATTCGGGCGACGGGGGTCCTGCCACGGATGCAAGTTTGGCCGATCCTGCGGGTATTTTTGTAGACGGTTTGGGCAATCTCTATATTGCCGATACCAACAATCAACGGGTTCGGCGGGTGGATACGGGGGGCGTGATCACCACGGTTGCAGGCAATGGCACCGCGGGAGATTCGGGGGACGGTGGAGCTGCCACCGATGCCCGGCTGAATTTCCCCACAAGCGTATTTGTGGATGGTTCGGGCAATCTTTATATCGCCGATCGGGAAAACCATCGGGTCCGTCGGGTGGATTCGGAGGGAACCATCACGACGGTGGCTGGAAATGGGGTGTTTGGATCCGGCGGCGATGGGGCTCCTGCCACGGATGCAAGTCTGGCCTTCCCGGCTGGTATTTTTGTGGATGATTCGGGCAATCTTTATATCGCTGACCGGTTTAATTATCGGGTCCGTCGGGTGGATTCGGGAGGGACCATCACGACAGTGGCTGGGAATGGCAGTTTTGGGTCGTCGGGCGATGGAGGCCCTGCCACCGATGCCAGCCTGGCTTTTCCGTCGGGTGTATTTGTCAATGGAACCGGCGAACTCTTTATCGCCGATAAAGACAACCACAGGCTTCGCAGGGTGGATGTGGGTGGCACGATAACCGCCTTTTCCGGAAACGGAATCCCCACATTTTCCGGGGATGGCGGGGCGGCCACCGATGCGAGTCTGGCTTTCCCCGCTGCCGTTTATGGGACAGTCGATGGGGCGATTTGGGTGGCAGATACAAACAACCGGAGGGTCCGAAAGATTGCAGCGCCCCTACAGGAGACGACCGCTGCTGCGGGCCTGTCCGGCATTCAGACGGTGGCCCCCACACAGGAGGTGTTGGTTTTTACGATGGGTGTGACCGGCGATGGGACATCCAGCATCAATGCTGTGACGTTGACCTTTTCGGATCTTTCTTCGGCAACCGGGCTCACGTCGAATGATTTTTCTGAACTGAGGTTGTATCAAAGCGGCGATGCCATTCTGGACGGTGGAGATACACAAATCGCATCCCTGGCACAAGGGAATATCCTGATCGGGTCGGCCATTACGTTGACACCCGGCACGCCCAGTGTGCCGCCCAGTGGTCTGGAGCAGTTTTATCTGGTCTCTGCGGTAATGAACACCCAGGTCACAGACGGACATGTGTTTCGGGTTGGTTTTACAACAGGCGGGCTGACCACATCGAATGGCGGGCTGGGAACAGCCGTGTCGGCCAGCGATGGCAATCGGGTCACCCTGGATGTGATTGCGACCAGCCTGGTGTTTTCCGTACAGCCCGGAGGTGCGGTAAATGGACAGGCCCTTTCTGTTCAGCCCGTGGTGGTTGCACAAGATGTACAGGGCAATGTAGATCTGGGGTTTGACGATGTGGTGACGCTGGCAGAAAGTGCACCGGGCAGCTTGATCGGCAATACGGTGAGCGCTGTTTTGGGAGTTGCGACCTTCACCCAACTCACCTTTACCGCAACGGCAGATCAGGAAGCGTTTGTCCTGATTGCAGACGACGAACCGGGAGGGGCAGAAGGGGACTTGACAGCGATTACGGCGTCTTCCCTGGTCTGTGATGTGGTGGCGACCGAGCTCGGGCTTGCTGTGTCTCCAGCCGGTTCGGTCAGTGGTCAGACCCTGGCCACGCAGCCGGTGGTGGTTGCCCGGGATGCCAGTGGATTGGTTGACACCGGATTTGGCGATGTGGTGACGGTTTCGACTACCGGTGCCGGAACCCTTAGCGGAAATTCTGTATCGGCCGTTTCGGGCGTAGCCCCATTTACGGCGTTGACCTACACGGCAACGGCAGATGGAGAATCATTCACATTGGCCATTGATGATGAAAGTGGGGGACCAGAGGGCGATTTGGCCCTGCTGGGTGCCGGACAACTGACCAGCGATGTTCGGGCGAGCGCCCTTGTATTTACCGTTCAACCTGGAGGGTCGATTAGCGGGCAGACGCTTTCGACCCAGCCTGTGGTGATGGCCCAGGACGGAAATGGGGTGACGGATGTGGATTTTGCAGAGACGGTGACGCTCACGCCTGGCGGCGGGGGAAGTGTCACCGGAGCTTCGGTCGCTGCGGTCTCGGGTGTGGCTACCTTTTCAAATCTGTCTTATACCGCCACTGTCGATCGAGAACAGACCACGTTTGTGGCCGATGATGAACCGGGTGGGACAGAAGGGAATTTGCCGGTCGGCACTTCGGTCGCTGTCGAAAGCGATGTGGTAGCAACGGAATTGGTTTTTCAGGTCCAGCCCGTGGGTTCTGTAAGTGGCCAGGCGCTGGTCACGCAGCCGGTGGTGGCCGCACATGACGCAAGCGGGCTGGTAGATGTGGATTTTGGGGAGACCGTGACGCTGACCACCGATGGACAGGGGGTGCTTGTAAATCGAACGGCAACGGCGGTGTCTGGTGTCGCGACATTCACGCAGGTTGTGTACACGGTCCAGACTTCTGGGGAGACCTTCCGGTTGATTGCCAACGATGAGGCGGTGGGAACGGATCTCCCTTCGGTGACCAGCGACGTTCTGGCCAGCGGGGTTGTGGCAACCAGGCTGGTGTTTTCCGTTTCGCCTTCTGGATCGGTCAGCGGCCAGGCTTTGATCGTTCAGCCTGTGGTGGTTGCTCAGGACAATCAGGGGGCGGTGGACGTCAATTTTTCGGACACCGTTACCCTCACGGTCAGCGGCCCAGGCGGCCTGATGGGACAGACGGCTGTCGCCAGTGCGGGTGTGGCCACGTTTAGCAATTTGGTTTATACGGCAACTGCAGACGGAGAGTCGTTTGACTTAACTGCTGATGACGAGAACGGGGGGGTGGAGGGCGATTTGCCGTCGGCCAACGGTGGGACTCTTATCAGTGATGTGATGGCGACAAGGCTGGCGTTCACAGTGCAGCCGTCGGGTTCTGTAAGTGGCCAGGTGCTTAGCGTTCAACCGGTGGTCGAAGCCCACGATGATCTGGGTGTGAGGGATAAAGACTTTGGTGAGCCGGTGAAACTGGCCACAACAGCTCCGGGCACGCTTGCCAACAATACGGTTATTTTTTCGAATGGAATCGGGACGTTTAGCAATTTGATTTACACTGCAACTACAGACAGCGAGCCATTTGTCTTGACCGCAGACGATGCGGTAGGAGGCGTCGAGCTGCTGCCTGCAACCAGCCAGGCAGTAACAAGTGATGTGGTGGCATCCCGGTTGGTGTTCACAGTACAACCGTCGGGTTCTGTGAGCGGCCAGCCTCTGAATATCCAACCGGTAGTGGTGGCACGCGACGCCCACGGCATTGTGGACGAAAATGTAACGGAAACAGTAACCCTGACAGCCCCCGGTGTATTGACAAACCACATTCTGCCACTGGTCAACGGAGTGGCGACATTTACGGACTTAACCTATACGGCTACGTCGGATGGGGAATCGTTTGTTTTGACTGCAGACGACGGGGTCGGTGGTGTTGCCCTCGCGTCTGCCACGAGCAGTGTTGTATCGAGCGATGTGGTGGCCTCGCAACTGGTATTTACGATCCAGCCGTCGGGTTCTGTGAGCGGCCAGCCTCTGACTACCCAGCCGGTGGTGGTAGCCCGGAATAGTCAAGGGCTAACAGATGTTGATTTTGTCGACCCGGTGACCCTGTCTTCCGGGGGCAATGGAAGCCTGACTGGCAATACGGTTTTTGCCATAAACGGCATTGCAACCTTTAGCGGGGTTGTTTACCTGGCCCAAGTGGACAAGGCAATTGTGACCCTGGTTGCAGACGACGTTTCGAATGGCGGGGACCTATTGCCGCAAAGCGCCCTCCCGATGGCCAGCGAAGTGGTGGCTTCCCAGTTGGTGTTTGAAGTGCAACCCGGCGGGGCATTGAGTGGCCGTTCCCTGTTGACTCAGCCCGTGGTGGCCGCCAAGGATGCCCAGGGGGTTCTCGATATCGATTTTTCGGATAGGATCACGCTATCTACCTCTGCTTCTGGCACCTTGACCCATACGGCTACCACGGCCCAAGGGGGGATTGCGACCTTTTCCGATGTGACCTATACCACCCGTGTACACCTGGAGTCTTTTGTGATTCGAGCAGATGATACGGGGGGCGGCATGGAAGGAGACCTTCCCCCTGTATGGGCCCGACCTCTTACGGCCGGGGCGGGCGAAGCCCACCACCTCGCGCTCGTTTTTGCGTCCGATCCGATTGTGGCAGATGGTGCGACCACCAGATCTGTGCGGATTCAGGTGCTGGACGCCAATGACAATTTGCGTTTGCTAGACAATAGCACGGTTGTGACACTGGATGTGGCCGGTGTTGGGGCGGGTGGGGGCACTGCCACGGTGTCGGGCGGAGAGGCCGTATTTGTGGTCGAAACCACAACGGTTCCGGGTTCTGTTGCCTTAAATGTGACGGCACCGGGTTTGGTGCCTGCCTCGGGAAGCTTTGCGACAGAGCCGGGTCCGAGCAGTCGGTTGGTGCTGGTCTATGAACAGGGCGCCCTGCTTGCCAATGGTCTTTCTTTACGGACGGTGAAGGTTCAGCTATTGGATGCAAACGGCAATCTGCGCGTGAACGACAACAGCTCCCAGGTTTCTCTGAGCGTGACCGGGACCGGTTCGGGAGGGGGACTCGGATCGGTGTCGAAGGGAGAGTTTTTTTTTGTTGTGATTGCCGGTACCACGCCCGGTGTGATGAGTTTGCGGGCCAATGCAACGGGCGTGCAGGAAGTGACCGGCACCCTGATTGTAGGTGCCCTGGAACCCGACCTGGTGATTCTGGAGCCTCCTACAGGACCTGCGGCCATTTTCCGGGGGGCTTCCTATTTGGTGACGCTGGGAGTTCAAAATATAGGAACGGGGCCAACGGTGGGAGCCTTTGATGTGGCCCTTTTCCTGGTCATGGAAGGCGACAGCATTAAGATGGGCGAAACGGTGGTGACCCAGACGATCCAGCCGGATTCGAGCCTGGCAATTGAAGTGCCATTTACCGTGCCTTCTTTTTCACTGACTTCCCAGGGGAAGGCCTTCCATTGGGTGGTGCAGGTGGACGCAGGGGGGTTTTTACAAGAAACGGATGAGACCAATAACCAGGCGGTTGGCAACACCACCGGATTTCCCCAACTTTCGGTTTCAGAAACCCAGCTGAATTTTGGTTCTTTGCTGCCTGATTCTACGCACAGCCTCCGTTTTGATGTGATCAACAGCGGGCAAGCCCCGTTGAGCGTTTCCTTTGTCTTGCCAGACAGCCAATGGACGGTCGAACCCGAAAAGATTGAAAATCTGTTGCCCGGCAACCAGTGGAGGGTCACGGTTCATCTGAAGGCATCGGGAGCCGGACCCTTTCGCAAGTTGCTGCAAATTGTGAGCAACGATCCGGGAGGAGACATCGTGGTCGGGCTTGTGGGGCTGGTTGCTGTGCCCGAACGTGTCTTTTTTGATTTCGATCTGGAGGTTGGCAATCAAAACCTGGTGTTGGCCGAAGCCGGGAGAAATGAAGCCCTTTCTTTAGAGTTATACGTTGCCGACATGCCCCCTGTCCAGGCCCTGAGTGTGCTTCTGGATTTTGATGAGGAGTATTTGACCTTTGTGCCAAACAGCTGGACGGCGGGCACCTTTATTGGAGATGGGATTATCATCCAGGAAGCGGAGCTGATTGTCCCCGGACAGGTTTTGGTTAGCGTGGGTACGTTTGGCGGAAGTGGAGGGAGAGGAGATGGCTTTTTTGGGGCGTTGACCTTCCAAACCCCAAATCTGCTTTCCGATGATCAAGACGGCCAGGAGGCAGTTGTGCGGGCCGTGAAGATGCGATTTTTGCGTATCGACGGTGAGCAGGACAGTCTGCAGATCCTCTCGGAAGCCCGCATCCGGTTGGCACGCGACGATGTCTGGCCGGATCTGGATGGGAATGGCAAGGTGGACTTTTCCGACTTTCTGATCTTTATGGGGGCCTTTAGACAGGATCAGACCAGTCCGGGTTGGGCACAGGAATTGCCCACCCATCCGTTTCCCCGGACACCCTATAATCGGTTTGATGTGGACAAAGACGGACGGGTAGGATTTTTCGATTTTGTGACCTACGCGCAAGATTATCGAAAAGCAAATGAGGGGGAAGCCCAAGAATCGGAGAGGGGAAACACGGATTCGCCTTAGATAGAGGTGTTTTTAAAAAAAGGCAAAAGGAAATCTCCTTTTGCCTTTTTTTGATTGCCTGTCCCCAAGCCGGTTTTTATGGCGTCGAGGGCTCCTTTTCCAATATATCGTGTATGGCTTGCAGGAGTTGCTTTTTGGTAAAGGGTTTGAGCAGGGTTATTTGGGCACCGACGTATTCGGCAGCCGGCAGTCTGTTAAAGGGGCCCCGGTAGCCGGTCATAGCGATAATCTTGGCCTCGGGAGATGTTTTCCGGATTTCGCGAATGGTCTCGACACCGTCTTTTTCGGGCATCATGATGTCGGTAATGACTATGTCGGTTGGATGCTGACGAAAAGAGTCGATGCCCTGACTGCCGTTGGCGGCAACCGATACGGCATAGCCTTCATTTTCCAGCATGGACTGGACCATGTCCTGGATCTGGATTTCATCATCAATCACCAGAATCCGGTTCATTCTGGATCTCTCCCATGGGTTGGGGGCATGAAACAGGATAGAAGTATAAAATATAGGTTTTTAGGGTGGAGAAAGCAAAACGAAATCTACGTGTAAAAGGCTCAGGACCACCGCACGGTCCGAACGGCCTGGTATTTCAAGAATCGGACCGGGCCGGTTGGGGCCATCACGGTGACCGTGACGGTCACGCGTAGCGGCAGATTGGGTGGGATATCTTTCAAGGCTTCCAGAGTGAAGGCTGCGATCAAGCCGCCGGCCGGAATAATCGGGGCTGTCAGAAAGAGGATCGACCGTCCGGTTGACCGACTTCCTCTGGGTGTTTGAAGGGGCAATTCGCGGCGGATGAATTGGATCCTATTGGTTGCCGGGTCCAGGACCGGGAGGCGCACCCAGGTTTTGGCGTTTTGGATTTGAAAATGATCGGAAAAGAGAAGGTCGGGATTGTCAAATTCCACAATATAGGCAAAGGCTTGTTTGCCAATCGCCTCGGGCAAGAAAATCTGAAGGTCTACGGTGTCACCTGCCCGGGGCAATGGGGCAGATGTAACCATGGAATTGACAGGGGGCTCTTCGGCACGCGTATCGATTTGCAGGGTGGGCGAGCGAATTGGAGGGGCCGCGTATCCGATAAAGCTCTGGGCAAAGGCGAAACTTCCGCTAGAAAAATGCAGGATCAAAATGGTCAGAAAGGCCTGAAACATGAGAAACCTGTACTCAAAAAGCCGCGCGTTGGGCGGCTCTGATTATTCGCCTGGAGTTATGGGTTGGGGTAAGACCCTGTGCTTTTTTATCGAAGCGATAATTTACTCTTCGAGCAACTCACGGATGACCTGTAAGAATTCTTTCTGAATGAAAGGTTTTTCAAATACCCGGTCCGCCCCCAGATCGTAAGCAACGGGGAGATTGTGGAGGCCAAAGCCGGTCAGGGCGATGATTTTGACATCCGGTTGGGTGGCTTTGAGTTCCCGGATCGTTTGAAACCCATCTTTTTCGGGCATCATGATATCGGTAATAATCAGGTCGGCAGGTTGCTGCTTGTAGTTCTCGATACCGACCTTTCCGTCCGAGGCTTCAAAAACCTCATGTCCTTCATGTTCGAGGAGTTCTCGAAGCATTTCACGGACAATATCTTCATCATCGATGACCAGAATACGTGCCACCTGTTACTCTCCTGGTGAAGGCTTTGGAATATTTCTAGAGATAAGCGGTTTTGTATTTGAAACAGGGAAACTCTGCCTACTCATGTTTAAAATAGGATAAGAAGGGCTGTGGATCAACCCTTTATTGAAGCGCTCAAGCTCCGCGTAGCAGGTGGTTGACGGCATCCAGGAGTTCGGTGATTTCGATCGGTTTCACAAATGTGCGGACAGCACCCCTTTTACGAGCCCGTGCACAATCATCTCCCAGAGAGGGCCCCTCTGTGCCCCTCTGCGATCTACACAAACTCGTCGGTCGAACCCCCCCGAACAATCGTCACCTGACCCGCCTCCTCCAACTGACGCACCGTCTGCACCACTCGCAAC
>JAPUJS010000310.1 GCA_027296045.1 bacterium
CTGGAGAAGATATCTACCTCAAAGATGGCTTTCGAGATCTCTTCGAAAGCCGCGCCATCTCGGTCTGTCATCCAGACCTGGCCACCTCGGGCGGAATCCTGGAAACCAAAAAAATAGGCGACTATGCCGAAGAACACGGCATCGCCATGGCCATGCACATGGCCGCCACCCCGGTTGCGACCATGGCCAGCGTACATTGCGCCGCTGCTACCAACAATTTTATGGTCCTGGAGTGTCATGCCGTCGACTACGCCCCCTGGAATAACCTGGTCACGGGATTGCCCAACCCGATCATTCAAAATGGATTCATTCGGGTCCCAGAAACTCCGGGCCTGGGCATCGACCTCAACGAAGAAGCCATTAAAGCGCACATCAACCCCGACATCCCCGGTTATTTTGAACCCACACCGGATTGGAACGAAGAACGCGTTAACGACCGCCACTGGAGTTAAACACATTATTAAGGAGCGTACACCATGCCCAACATCGGAATCATTGGCGCCGAAAACAGCCACACGGTTGCCATTGCCAGAACCCTCAATATCCAGAAACTCGTCCGCGGCTTTCGCGTTACCCACGTCTGGGGAGAAACCGCTCGGTCCGCAAAAGATGCGCAGGAACGCGGCGAAATTCCCAACATCGTAAAAGATCCAAAAGACTTAATCGGACAGGTCGATGCCGCCCTTGTAGATCACCGGCATGCCAAATATCACCTCGCGGCGGTTGCTCCCCTGCTCGAAGCCAAGATCCCGCTCTTTGTAGATAAACCCTTTTGCTACCGCGTCAGTGAAGGCAAAAAATTTCTCGCCAGAGCTCGGAAGCTCAAAGTCCCCGTCTGTTCCTTCTCGGTCTTGCCCAAACAGGCCGCCTTTGCCGAATTGAGCAAAGAAGCACGCAAACTGGGCAAAATCATCTCCGTCGTCTCCACGGGCCCCTGTGACATCAAATCCAAATACGGCGGTGTCTCCTTCTATGGCATCCACCAGGTCGACATGGTGGTCCGCCTGTTGGGACACGACATCACACATGTCCAACTCAACCGTGGCAAAGGCAATCACACCGCCACCCTCTTCTCCGCCAGTGGTGCCATATCAACCTTGAACTTGATCAGCGAAGGCCGTCCTGCCTTCCACGTATCCGTCCTTGGTGAAAAAGGCCGGATCGACAAAACCATCACTTACGATGACAACACCTATCTCTCTGGCATCCAAACCTTCTGTCGCATGTTCAGAACCGGCAAAACCGACGAAACCGACACCACCATGCTCATGCCGGTCGCTGTCCTGGAAGCCCTTGAAAAATCCATCCAACAGAAAAAACGGATCAAAGTGCCTTCCATCACCTAATCATCTACAACCATTGGAAAAATACTTATGATCCACATCGGCATTGTGGGCTGAAAACAGCCGCACGCTTTCCCTCCATAAAAAAGATATGTTGAGGTGATCTATGCCCAAAATCCTGATCACGGGTGCAACCGGCCGCCTGGGCGGTAATCTGACCAAGCAACTCCTGGACAAAAACTATGAAGTCCGGGCCTTAACCATCCCGGAAGATCCCAAACGGTCCAAGCTGGACGCATTCGACGTCGACCTGGTCGAGGGGGACCTGAGGGATGCAGACTTATGTCGCCAAATTGTAGACGGCGTGGATGCTATTGTCCACACCGCCAATATCCTGGGCCCCCCTCGGGGCATGGACAACCAGACCTTCTACGACATCAACGTCACAGGCACCTACAATCTCTTCGAAGCAGCAGCCCCCCTCTCCGACAAACTGAGCCGTTTTGTCCACGTCAGCACCGACGCCGTCTATCCCATGGGCAATCAACACATCCCGCCCTGCTATCAGCCCATCAATGAAATTCATCCCAAGCGTCCTCGGGGCCTCTATGCGACCCTCAAATACATGAACGAAGCCATGGCCGAAGGGTATATGAACGGCCACGGTCTCCAGCTCTCCATCATTCGCCCGTCCGGCATGTTTGCCGGTCAGGAAGTTCTGGACCGCTGGACCGTCCAATTCGTCGCCGGACGCATCCGGGCTGCCGCCCAGACCCCCGAAAGCGGTATCCACTGTCCCGACGGAGAGCAAATTGCAAAGGACCTGCTCGACCGGGCGGAAAGACCGGATCAGCCCTGTGCCGTCACCGACGAACAGGGGCTTCCCTGGCTCTGGTCCCCTTCGGACGCCCGTGACTGTGCCCGGGCCTGCGTTTGCGCCCTCGAACACCCCGCTGCGGTGGGAGAAGCCTTCAACGCTCCCATCTACCAGCCCCTTGCCTTCCCCGACGTAGCCGCCTATCTGGCCGAAAAAACCGGCGTTCCCCCCTTGGAAGTCCAGGTTCCCGTACAATGGGTCTACTGGTCTGACAACAGCAAAGCCCGGACAATGATCGGCTACGAACCCCAGTGTACCCTGGAAAACATCTTTGACACAGCATTGGCCGATCGGGCGGGCGAACCGGCGGATGTCGTTTCGGCTTAAAGCCTCCTGATCAAAAGCAAACAACCCCATGCCTATTTCCCCGAAAAGGAAATATCCCATGCCTTCCGCTAAACCCAACATACTCGTCATCATGTCCGACGAACACGCCCCGCAATACAGCAGCATCCACGGACACCCCCTGGTCCAGAGCCCGAACATGGACCGCCTGGCCGACATGGGCGTCACCTTTGACAATGCCTACTGCAATTCCCCCATTTGTGGCCCCTCCCGGATGTCCTTTATGACCGGCCGCTACATCCACAACGCAGGTGCCTACGACAACGGTACCCCCTTATCCTCCGACACAATCACCTGGGCGCATCGCCTCCGTGCCGTTGGTTACGACGTGGTCATCTCCGGCAAACAGCATTTTTGCGGCCTGGATCAGCTCCACGGCTTCCGCACCCAGCTTGGGCGCGACCTGCACGCCGAACTGTGGACCAAAAACGGCATTGCCCGGGGCGCTCCCGATTGGAGGGAAGGCATTGTGGAGGCCAAACGCCCCTGGGGGGGTCTGGCAGAAGCTGGACCGGGAACCACCACATCTATCGAAGTCGACGACCAGGTCGAAGAAGCCGCGCTGGCCTACATCAAAGACCCCGCCCGCAAAGACCAGCCCTGGTGCATCAACGTCGGCTTCATCGCCCCCCACTTTCCCCTCGTCGTCCCCGAACGATTTTACAACCTCTACCCGCTGGACCAGATCGACCTGCCCGAAATTCCGCCCGGTCACCTGGAAAACCAACACCCGGTTTACAAACGGATGCGCCGCATGTTCGGCCTGGCTGACTATCCGGAAGACCTCATTCGCAAAGGCCGTGCAGGCTACTACGGTCTCATCACCTATTTGGACAAAAAAATCGGTCGGTTCATCGACGCGCTCGAAGAAACCGGCCAGCTCGAAAATACCATCATCGTGCACACCTCCGACCACGGTGAAATGAACGGCGAATATGCCCTCATCGACAAAGG
>JAPUJS010000311.1 GCA_027296045.1 bacterium
TACGCATCGAACCCCAATGTTGCCGAGCATGTCACCTGGGATCCCCATCGGAACCTGGTTGAATCTATAGAAATTATCAATCGAATCTTAACGCGTTATGAAGAAAACAACATCGCCCCCTGGGGCATGGTGCTCAAATCCAGCAACAAATTGATCGGCACCTGTGGGTTCTATGACTGGTCGTCCAAACACAATCGGGCAGAGATCGCCTATGCCATCTCGGAAACCTACTGGGGCCAGGGCTACACCACCGAAGCCACTCGATCCGTGATCGACCTGGGCTTCAACCACGGTCAACTCAACCGCATTGAGGCCCGTTGCAAAATTCCCAACATCGGCTCGGCCCGCGTCATGGAAAAGTGCGGCATGACCTTCGAGGGCATCTTGCGACAGCATGTATCTTTGAAAAATCAGTACCACGATATGAAGCTGTACAGCATTCTTAGACACGAATGGACAACGCTTCAGTTCCCATAAGGAAAACCATCGACTATGAAAAACCTGATACACCAGATCGCAATTCAGAATTCCCGGGGCGCGGTGCGCCCAAACGTCAACCTGAACGCCAATAATAATGACGATAATAACCCGATCCGACGGCGGGCAGGTCCGGCGTATGCCTGATCTCATATGCGAATAAACACAAGCCCGTCGTTAAAAATTAACGACGGGCTTTTTTATTTTTCAAAATGCACCCTAAATTTTTCAAGGAGATGAACCATGCCTCAAATAAACGAACTACACCAGTATCTCAACCAGTCTGTCACCCTCCACGGCTGGGTCCAAACCATCCGAAACCAGAAACACATGCAATTCCTCATTCTCCGCGACCGTTCTGGCATGGTACAGGTCGTATTGGAAAAAGCTTCCAACCCGGCACTCGCCGAACAAGTGGAAACCCTCACCCGGGAATCCGCCGTGACCCTTACGGGAACCGTCGCAGAAAATCCCGGCGTCAAACTCGGCGGCATCGAAATTTACCTCACGGATATGATTGTCGAAAGCCTGGCAGCCGCACCCCTCCCGCTTGATCCAGCAGGGGAACGCCCGGGGCCCGAGCATCGCCTCGACTGGCGCCACCTGGATTTACGTCGGCCCGAAAATCTGCTCCTGTTTCAAGTCCAGACCACGACCGAGAGGGCCATGAGAGAATTCTGGTATCGGGAAGGCTTTATCGAAATCCACACCCCGAAACTGATGGGCACCGCCAGCGAATCGGGCGCAGAACTTTTTGAACTGCCCTATTTCAACACCACAGCCTATCTGGCTCAGTCCCCGCAGTTCTACAAACAAATGGCCATATCCTCCGGGTTTGATCGAGTCTTCGAAATCGCGCCCGTCTTCCGGGCAGATCCGTCATTCACCTCCAGGCACACCACCGAATTCACCAGCGTGGACGTCGAAATCGCCTGGATCGAAAGCCACGAAGATGTTATGGCCTGCGAAGCGCAATGGCTCCGGCATATCCTCGAAGTCGTTCAAACACGCCACGGAGAGGAAATCCATGAACAATTTGGTGTGGAAATCATCGTGCCCGAATGTCCGTTCCCGCGTATCACGATGGCCGAAGCACTTGAACAACTCGCTGCAGTAGGCTACGAAGCCCCTCCCGAAAAAGCCGGTGACCTCGACCCACAGGGCGAGCGCCTCCTGGGGGAATGGGTCCATCAAAAATACGGCCACGAGTTTGTTTTTCTCACCGACTGGCCAATTGCCGTCCGCCCCTTCTATCACATGCGATTTGAAGAGACGCCCCATCTCACCAAAAGCTTCGACTTGCTCTGGAAGGGGCTTGAGATCACCACGGGGGCGCAGCGAGAACACAGGCTGGATCGCCTGGAAACCCAGGCAAAGGAAAAAAACTCAACCTGGAAACCATGGCATTTTACCTGAATTTCTTCCGATATGGGTGTCCACCTCACGGTGGATATGGATTCGGCCTGGCGCGAATGCTCATGGTCATGCTCGGTCTCCAGAATCTCCGCGAGACCACCTTGCTTCCCCGAACCCCAAATCGGCTACACCCATAAAAAAATGCCCTGACTGTGACTGGCAGTCAGGGCATTACCTTTTAAAACGCCGTAAATACGTCTCAAGGAACAGACAAAGAATCGCCTGCAACGCATGGACGAAGATAATCGAACAGATCATGAAACCCTGGGCTAAGCCTTCAAACCCACCCAGGGCGATTCCTCAGATACATCGACCAGCGCAGGTCCTTCAAATCGGGCCGGCGACAAAATCGCCAAAAAAATCAGATCTGTATCCCCCGCATTATATGTCCCATGCACCATATCCATCGGGATGTGGGCTGCGTCGCCCGGACCCAGCATCTGGTATTCCCGGTCCACCCACTGCTCGGCCTGCCCCTCCACCACATAAATAATCTCTTCCATATGCGGATGCCGGTGAAATTTGTGTGCCTGTCCGGGCGGCATCTTCACCCGCACGAGCATGAGGTGCTCGGCCTCGGTCAGGCCTTCCCGGCTGATCCACTCGTGGGGACCCCAGGGCAATTCTTCCACCTCGACATCATCCTGTCGAATAAACCGAAGCATCTCCTCATTTCCCTCTGTCATGCGACAGATTCCTCCAATTGAAGCCACCCATTCACATCCGGTGCCTTTTCTTCCCATTCTCTGGTAATCTCCACCGCCGCTTCCAAACTGGTGGTAGATGGACCGCTAAACTGTTCTGGAAGACCGTTTTCGGAAATATATTCCAACACCCGATACCACATCATTCCCCACAAAAATGGATTTCTCAATTCTGTCTCGGGTGCCGACCGACTTCGGGCAACAAATCCCGGCAAAAAGGTCCGGCCAGACGGCTGACCGGTTGGCAAATAGCGAAAATTAAACGCCCAGCGATAATCCGCCTCGCTCGTATTTTGCGTCGCCCCATGGACCAGCTTGTTATCCAGAATAACCACATCTCCTGGATCCATAATCAAAGGGACTGCCCGGTCCACCATCTCGTCCGGGAAAGGTGCCTTTCGAACACCCCCTTTGTGACTTCCCGGGATCACCAGCAAACACCCATTTTCTTTTCTTGCATGAGTCATCGGAATCCACGCATTTGCAATCTGACTTTCACGGGAATCCGGCATCCCGGTAATCGCATCCATATGCCAGCCCGTTTTGCCCACCTGGAACGTATAAAACGTCTCATCCGACATATCGCGGCTGGACGAAGCCGCCACCTCATCGGCCAGCTTGAGATGTTGGGGTGCCAGTTTCATATTTATATGCCACACCGGAGAAGCGAAAATCTCAGAACCGATGAGTTGCTCCAACACGTCCAGTATCTTCTCATGGCGCATCAGATCAAACATCTCCGGAATCTGCGTCACCGGCAGGTCTTTGCGCCAGCGATACGTGTCCACAAAAACATTCAAAACGGGGTCCAGGTGGTGTAACGCCGTTCCAGCACTGGCACCCAGCATATATGCAAAGCGTTCCTGAAGCGACATGGAGTCGAAGTTTTCAAGCCCCTCAGGATAGCTTTCAAGGAGATAGACTTGCGCAAGCGCATCCAGAAGCCGTGTGTATGCATCATTGAGGGGCTGAAGATCTTCTTTCGGATCAAATAAACCCCTCACAACAACATAACCATCTTCTTGATAGGTCTCTTGAATCGATGCCATGGTGCTCCTCTAAATCATTATGGTGAAAAACCTGTGTATAAAAATTCTCGCCCAATGCGTTGGACTCCGATGTCTCCTTCAAAAACACCCACACCCCAAAACGCAACTGCTGTTGCTCAAAAGGGGCTTCAAAGGTTCAGAACCCCCTGGCAAGCGGCTACAATACTGTCCACATCAATGCCGTATTCACCATATAAATCTGCCCTGCTTCCAGACTGTCCGAATCCTGTGACGCCCAGGGGCAACACCGGGACGCCCAATGCGCTCCCGATCCAGGCCAGGCAGTGGGGATGCCCATCAACCACAGTGACAAGGGGCACCCCCCGGTCTCCTTCGGGGATGACATCGGCCATAAAGTCTGACAAACCGCCTTCTTGGGCCATTGCCGAATGCACCGAATGCTGGAACTGCGCATACAGAGGACCCGGACCCGTCACATTAATCACATTGGCATAGACCTGCTCTGCCAGCAACCTGTCGCTGGCTTCAACGGCCTCGGGTACAAGAGCACCACAGGCCAGAAGGTGCACCACATTATCCCCCGGTCGATATTCCGGTTCTTGGCTACGATCCATCAAGCGGTAGGCACCTGCCAGAACCTGCCTGCGAATCTCTTCCCGGGCCTCCCCGTCCTCCGGCAGGCCAAACAGGCTTTGATCGACGCGCTTGCTGGTCAACCGCAGATAAACGGACCGTCTGCGTTGCCGGATATCCTCCAGCCCGGACAACATGATCCACTCCAGCTCCTGCCCAAAACACGGCTCGTAAAAAGCCAGTTCCGGAAATTCGATCCCAATCGAAGGCGTCATCATCGACTGGTGTGCGCCCCCCTCCGGCGCCAGCGTAATGCCCGAAGGCGTT
>JAPUJS010000312.1 GCA_027296045.1 bacterium
TTTGAAGTTTTTTCATGAAAGCACCCATCTTGGAGATGAATTTGTCCTGGATGCTCAAGATCTGAATGATTTTCGGCGTTACAATGTGAGCTATAAAGCCCTGGAGCTCTACCAGGCTTTGGATGGTTTTCCCCAAGCCAACTTGTATATGCGTGGGTATGGGGGATATCGGTTTATTGATAAGACTGAATACGAAGACTTTCGGGAGTTTGAACAACCTCCGCCTCTTAAGGGGGGCAAGCATGAATTTCAATTTGGTGTGGAATTTGTGCTGGGTGCGGCCTCATCTGGGATGATTAATAACGCCTTTTCCGCATTAAGAGTTGGTCCTGTTGCACACTATGTTTTGGCATTTGATCTCTATTCTCGACACCAATATGCGATTAACAATCCGAAGCGTGTTTTGGGTAAGAATGTCGTTTTGGGGTTGATCTGGGGTAGCTACTTTCAGGCACATTTGGGCAAACACTCCATTGCTTTGCTCTTGAATTTTTATGACGGACCCAATCCCCATGGTCAATTTAGAAAAGAGGATCTAACCTACCTGGGTGCGGATATCAGCATCGGGTTCTAACACAATAAAAAGCTTTGAATGTCGTCGATTTTCATCCGCCATCGGTTAGATGGCAGCGGGGGGCAATGTTATGGCACAGGAGACAGGTAGACCACGCATCGGGCTTGCGCTGTCCGGCGGAGGGTTCCGAGCATCCTTTTTCCACCTGGGCGTGATCCGGAGGCTGGAAGAGCTTGACCTTATGAAGGATGTGGAAGTAATCTCCACGGTTTCGGGTGGATCGATTCTGGGGGGCTATTATTTGGTCCAATTTGACAAAGAAAAACGGTCTCAGAAATACAAGACGCGTCTTGAGATGTGTGATGCCGTCATTCAGAAATTTTATGAGCAGGTGTTGACAAACATGCGGATGCGGGCTATGATATTTGCCCCCGTTTTTTATCCCATTTCCTTTCTGCGATTTGTATTAAGCCGGGGAGAAAAATGCTCTCGCATGGAGCGGATGGCAGCCGAGTTTCAGAAGAAATTTTACGCTACTAACCTTCGAATTGGCGATTTGCCTCTTGAACCGAAACTTCTGATTAATACGACGTCAAACTCTATCGGAAAACGGGTTGTCTTTTATAGGGGTGGTCAGAATAGTATGGACTCGCAGACTTCGGATGCAGATTTTAGCCAGTTGCCTCTATCAAGTGTCATTGGTGCATCTGCTTCGGTACCTGGTGTGTTTCCGCCGGTGCCCATTGCCGGAGATGTTTATTCCGACGGCGGTGTTGTTGACAACCAGGGGCTGGAATCGCTGTTCGATTATTTTGGCTTCACAGAAGACGGGCTCAATCGACTGGACCCAACCTGTCGTAGGCCGAAAGCGCCCGGTGAGCAAGTGGTTATTATTTGTAGCGATGCATCCGGTCAGATTCAGGTTGAAGATATCCCAAAACGAACCGGACTTGCATCTGCCGCCCGGTCTATGGATATTCTACAGGCGGGGAACCGCAATAAGATCATCAAGTTGCTGGGGGAATATAAAGACGATGGAGACATTGATGAATTTGCGTTTTTCCATCTCAGCAAAAACTTGAAAGACTGGCAAAACAAGGAGGTTGGGGATCAAAAATACAGGGACATTCCTGAACGTCTTTGCTCAGAATTTATTACCCCCGTAGCACGCCTGAGGACAGACCTGGATGAATTCGATCTGATTGAGAGCTTTTCACTGATGTATCATGGCTATACGCTGGTCAACTGGCATATCGCTTCTTATTGTCCGGTACTGAAAGCGTACAATGGGCTGGCAAACAGGCTGGAGGCGTTTGGCGGGTGGACGCCGAGTTGGGGACCCCAGTTTCTGACCCAGAAGAATCTGACGGGTCAACTTGACGAGAAGGCAGCCGGATGGACCCCTCAAAAAAAGAGAGATTTTATTGTAGGGCGTTTGGATGTAGGCAAAGAGCAGTTTTTCAGGAATATTCGAAAGAATAAGCTGGTTTTCTCTCCTCTATTGCTTGTTGCTTCAGCGTTGATGATTGCAGTCCTGTTTTGGCAGACTGTTAGGGACTCTATTTTTTACGATGTCGACGGGGTTGCCAATAATCCCGGCTACTTTCTCGCTGTTAAAGTGATGAACGGCATCCAGCAAGTCATTCCTTCCTCTCTGGGAAAGTATTTCGATTTGGAAGGTGGGCGATATGGGGACATCCCGATCTTCTTTTCCGATGTGATTATTCTGACGATCCTGATTTATATCTCCCTGCTCATCTATTGGCTTATTAATCGCAGGTTTGTCCGGTGGATGTACCAAAAAGATTATAAGAAGGTCTCGCCTCCAGGCACTGAAGTGCCCTTTCCATAAATAACGGGCAGGTGTTTTTCTGCCATCCAGCCCTTCCGAATGCTCTCTTTGGAAGGGCTTTCTTGTTTGCCAAACGTTGAGGTACTGTGTTTTGTAAAAATCCTTTGTTGCATGCCAACATGAATCGGCCTATATTGGGGCATCCTGAAAAAAAAGAGATATCACCTGTCGGAGAAAGGGTTCCTATGGCCTCCCTGACGTCGGTTGTAACAGTCGAGCAACTCCGGAAAAAGCTCGATGGACTTGATCGATTGAACCTGGCCGATCTACCTACACCATTGACCGATTGTGCCAGATTGTCCGAGGCTCTTGGTGGACCCCAGATTCTTGTGAAACGAGAGGACCAGACCGGGCTGGCATTTGGCGGTAATAAAGTGAGGGAATTCGAATACTCCGTCGCTCCTGCTGTGGAGGGGGGATATGATGTCTTGCTTCATGGGGCGGCTTCTCAGTCAAACCAGTCTCGTTTGACGGCGGCGGTAGCTGCACATTTAGGCTTAAAAGCAGTGATAGTTGGCCGGAAAGATGACCATGCAGAACCAGTGAATGGAAATCTTTTTTTGACGCATCTGTTTGGGGCAGATGTCCATTTGATCGAAAATGCTGAAGAGAAGGACGCTGTGATTGATCGATTAGAGGCGGAAGGTCATAAGGTTTATAATACCAGTAGTGATGGCTATTATCTTCGAAGCGTATCCTATGTCGATGGTTTTTTGGAACTGTGGGCGCAGCTTCAGGAACGCGACATCGAACCGGCTGCGGTTTATGTGTGTTCGGGGGTGCATACCCATGTGGGGTTGACGGTGGGTGCTAAGGCACGTGGAATTCCATTGCGTATTGTTGGGATCAGCCCGAGCCCCCGGGACAACGATCAAGCCAATGCACAATTTGCAGAAGTGGCGAACGAGGTGTGTAAGATATTGGACCTGGATCTTGTATTTACGGCAGACGATTTTGAAAGCTACGGGGAATATGCCGGAGATGCTTATGGGGTTTTAACAGAAGAATCGCGAGAGGCCGTGCTGCTGGTTGCAAGAACAGAAGGGCTGGTCTTAGATCCAGTCTATACGGGAAAGACCTTTGGGGCTTTGATCGACCATATTCGGCAGGGGCAATACACCCAGGACCAGACGGTTGTGTTTGTGCATACGGGAGGTACACCTGCGTTATTCGCCTATGGCAATGAACTCTTGGGGCTTTGAGGAGAGATGCGATGGCAGATTTTAAGACCATGGCAGAATCGGTTGGTGCTTTGTTAAAGGAAAAGGGGCAGACGGTGGCAGTGGCGGAATCTTCGGCAGGGGGTATTACGTGTGCCGCTTTGCTGGCCGTGCCGGGTGCGTCGGCTTATTTTAAAGGAGGCGGGGCGGTTTATACGGGAGACTCCAAGAAGATTTTGATGGCCGTATCGGATGAAGCAATGGACGAGGCGCGGGCGTCTACGGAAACCCATGCGTTACATTTAGCCAGAGCAGCCAGGGATCGAGTCGGGGCAGACTGGGGCATTGGGGAGACGGGGGCGGCGGGTCCAACGGGAAATCGGTATGGCGATGTGCCGGGGCATTCGTGTATTGCGGTGGCAGGGCCGGTGGAGCGGGTGGTGACGGTGGAGACGCGACACGCCAATCGGGGGGAGAATATGGAAGCCTTTGCTAGGGCAGCGCTGGCGTTGTTGGAGGCGTGTGTGACAGAACAGTAAACGAACGTATCGTTTGGGAGGGGAATGTCGCCTGGGTTAATCGCCCAGGCGTTTTTTTAACATCAACATTGATGCGGGTGATGTCAGAAGTCATTCCGCCCCGGAAGGTTTCGTGGGCAAGGATGGCCTCTTCAATTTTGAATAGCACATGGCCGTTGGGCAGGGTAAATTGATAGGGCACCCGGACAGATTTGATATGGACACGCATGGTAAGCTCCTTACGATCCGACATTGGAAAATAGGGATGGCGGGAAGATGCAGGAAATGGGTAGGTAAATCAAGCGAGAAACAGGCTTAACGAGGAGAGATTTCAATGGCAGAACTGGCGATTATGGGTGGTGAACCCGAGGTTCAGGAAAATATAACGGCTGCGTGGCCGCAGTACGATCAGGGCGAGAAGGCGGCTGTGATGGAGGTGCTGGAGAGTGGGGCGTGGTATTATGGGGATAAGTGCCGGGCATTTGAGGAGGCTTTTGCATCGTTTCAAAGTGCAAAATATGGGGTGGCCTGTACCGGAGGGACGGTGGCGTTGGAAGCGATCTGTCGAGCATCTGGAATCGGTGTTGGGGATGAGGTGATTACCAGTGCGTATACGTTTATTGGGACGTGTGCGGCCATTTTGAAGGCCGGGGCAACGGTGGTGTTTGCAGATATTGATCCGACTACGAACAATCTGGATCCGGAGGAGGTGGAAAAGCGGATTACGCCGAATACGAAGGCGATTATGCCCGTGCATTTTGGCGGGCTGGCCTGTGATCTTCAGCGGTTGCTGAAGATTGCCGAACAGAACGGGTTGATTGTTCTGGAAGATGCTTGTCACGGGTGGGGGGCGCAATACCAGGAACGCGGGTTGGGAAGCTGGGGGGTCGCATCGGGGTTTTCGTTTCAGCAGAGTAAAAATATGACGGGGGGCGATGGGGGGATTGCACTGACCAATGACGAAGCGGT
>JAPUJS010000313.1 GCA_027296045.1 bacterium
GCTTCGGGCGGACATTTTGTAGGGGCGGACGACGAGTTGGAAGCGAAGGTTGCCAAGGCGAAAGAAGATGTAGACGTGGCGGCGTTTCTGGGTGCATCTATGATCCGGCTGTTTTGCGGATGGCCGCTGGTCGATCCGGAAGAACAGCGGCGGGAGATCCAGTGCTTTCAAGCGATTGCCGACTATGCAGCTGAGAAGGGTGTTGCGGTGGGGCTGCAGAATCATCCATCAACCGGCGAGGATGTGCTGCGCATTCTGGAACAGACGGATCGGGAGAATTTTACCTTGATCATGGATACGGGGCAATGGGTAGGATCGCCCGCTCGGAATCAGGGGGTGCCGGACCCGAATGTGGATATTTACGCGTTTATGGAACAGACGGCGCCTTATACCACCCATGTTCGGGCCAAGTTTTACAAGATCGATAGTGGGCAGGAGGAATGGCTGGACTACAGGCGGATTATCGGGATTTTGAAGGGTGTGGGATTTAACGGTGTGGTCTCGGTTGTTTTTGAGGGCAAGGATATCAATGCCTGCGACGATCGGGAAGTTATTCGCCTTGCCGTTGCCCATTTGCGCGAGGTAATGTGAAGCTGCGATTTTGTTTGCAATGTGTCAGGTTTTATGCAGTTCAATTTTTGGATTGCTTTCGGTGATCGTATTTTTTAGTCCGACAGAGGAGGGCTTTTTAGACAGGGGATTTATTCCCGTGCGGAGCCGGTGTGATCTGTGATCCGTTTATTTTTCGAGACCCACCAGTCCCGTGTTTCCAAGGAGATCTACATAATGAATACACCACAGGTTGAAGCAGCAAATCGATTTCAAGACACGTTTGGCACGCCGTCAGAAAGGGCTCGAACAAAGGTCCTGGGTACTCTGTCGGACGAGGTTCAGGATTTTATTCGGAAGGCACCCTTTGTCGTGATGGCGACCAGCAACGCGGAAGGGCAGTGCGACACCTCTCCGAAAGGGGGGAAGCCAGGGTTTGTAAAGGTGCTGGACGAACGACACCTGCTGCTTCCAGACGTGGCCGGCAACCGACTGTTTCAATCGTATCAGAATATAGATGACAATCCGCACGTGGGGCTGCTGTTTATGATTCCCGGACAGGATCGAACGGTGCGGGTGAATGGGCAGGTGAAGATTCTGGATCGGGAGGAGTTGGAAAGGAATGAGATGGTTTTGTCGGTGCATCAACCCGACGACAATGCAAAACATTTGCAAGGGCTGTTCATCGAGGTGGAAGAGGCTTATGGGCACTGCCCAAGGGCGTTCAAGTTTTCCAAGTTGTGGGATATGGAGACGATTGAACAAAATACCAAGTCGTAGTCTGGTAGAAAGTCCTCCCTTGTTGAATAGGAGAAAGAGTATGGAAGATTATTCTCAAATTACAAAACCAGACTTTGCATATAGGTATGAATTTGAATTGGATGAACTGAATGCCATGTCTAGCTGTCTAGACGCACATGGATTTGCAATTATCAAAGATGTGTTGCCGCCGGAAATTGTTGAAACCCTTAAACAGGCGGTGATTGATGGTACAGATCCAGAAGGAACACTGGGACCTGGCGAGAGCCAAACCCGACATGCCTGGATTGAATCGGGTCCGGGGGCCTGGGAGCTTTTGGAATACGAACCCTTTATGCGGATTCATCGACATTTGATCGGAACGGATGAACTGACGGTGCACCGGTCGGCTGCTATTATTCGGATGCCGGGGTCCAAGCCGGTGGGTTGGCATACGGATTGGTGTGGGTTTTCGGATGGCCCGCCGAAAAATACCGGGGAGGTGTTGAATCGGGGTCTCTGGCCGTCGGGCAAGTGGTTTTATATTACGGGGTCACGCCCTGTTCATGGGGGTCTCTGCGTGATTGAAGACTCCCATGTCGAGGACTGGGAGGGGCCGGAAGGATTCAAGTTGACTGCTGATCGACGCTCGTTTTACCCGGAAGGGAAGGAAGAGCATCGCTATAACGGGTTTGACATCCCGGGACTGGTGCCGCTGTTCACAAATCCGGGCGATATGATTGTATTTGCACATCGCACCTATCACGGCGCGTTTCCCAATCGGCTGGACGAGGTGCGGCTGTCCTGTGCGATTGGATTCAGGGATCGGAACCATCAGATTGATATTCCCTGGGAGATACCGGAGGTCGGGAAGCAGTTTCTGGATGCGTTGCCGGATCATTTAAAAAAATATACAGACGGCTACACAAGTATAGATACAAGCTGGAGAGGGTAGTGACATTTCTTTTGATCCCGGTGTCCCAATAAGGATTTAATCAGGAGGCAATAATGGCAACGTTTACACTTTGGGCCGGTGGAGACGCCCATGTCGGAACGGATTTGCGACGGGCGGGACGGAAGAGTCTGGAAGAGGCGATTTTGCAGGCAGAACAGGATTTTGAATGGGATATCATGCTGGATATCGGGGATCTATCGGGGGCTCAGGAACCCCCTGAGGATGAAGAAGGTGAGGAGGTGGTGCGGCAATACAGCGTGTCGACGAAACATCCCCGGGAAGATTTTTACAATCTTGTCGGCAACCACGATGCCAGCGGCCCGAACGAGCCGACCCAGTGGTGGTTTCAGAAGTGGGTGGATCCGATGGGAGAGAGCTCTGAACATTCGGGGGTGCATGTCGACCGGCGGCCTTATCCGGTGACCGGACAGTGGGATCGGTATTCGTTTGAAGTGGGCAATATTCTGTTTTTATGCATGGGTGACCGGAACGACGGAGGGCCGCCTGTGGGCCGGGGGGAACGGGGCGGGTTTCCTGCTGGCGCAGTGACGCTGGAGACGTTTGAGTGGTGGAAAGAGATGGTGCTTTCGAACCAGGATAAGCTGATTATTTCAGCGCATCATCATATGCTGAAGGAGACGACCGTGGCGTCTCTGGATTGGGTGGGCGTGGACGAGGGATATCACGGGCGGTTTGAAGAGGGGGCGCCGATTGGGGCATCCTATTTGTACTGGGTGGGTGGCGAACCGGACACCGGGCGGTTTGAAGGGGTGTTGGCAGACCATCCGGGGGCAATTGATTTGTGGTTCGGTGGGCATACGCACACCAACCCGGATGATACGACCGGGGGACGGTCGCATGTGGAGCAGAAGTGGGGAGCGACGTTTATTAATGTGGCGGCGATTTCAAAATACCACGGGCAAAAGAATGTGCCGATGAGCCGCTTGTTGACGTTTACAGAGGGAAGTGCGGAGGTGAATGTGAAGTGCTATCTGCACACGGATCATTATGCGCCGCAGGGGTGGTATGCGCCGAGCGAGCGAACCGTGCCGCTCCGAATGCCATTTTCATTTTAACGGTGTATCTCCGTGATTTTTTCTCGCCATTTATACAGGAAGTGTGGCCTTCTGAGAGACTTTGAGGGAAGATGCAATGGCACTGAGTTTTTCAGCTTCCAATCCGGCAGAGATGCCCAATGTGTTGTTGATTATCACAGATCAGCATCGGGCGGATTGTTTGGGGTGTTATGGGAACGGGCGGATCGATACGCCGAATATCGACCGGATTGCCAGGGAGGGTGTGCGGGTGGACCGGGCCTATGTGACCAATCCGTTGTGTACTCCGTCCAGGGCGTCGATTTTGACGGGGCAATCGGTTTCGGGGCACGGGGCGTGGAATTTGGGGGTGCCACTGCCAGAGGGAACACGGACCCTGCCCGAGGCGCTTGCTGAATGTGGGTATCGAACAGGGGCGATTGGGAAAGTGCATTTGACGCCCCAGGTGGCAGGATGTCCGGAATTTCCAGAGAATGAGGATTTCTGGAATCGAGATCCCGAGCCGGAATGGCGAGGACCCTACTTTGGGTTTGAGTGGGTGGATCTGTTCGTGGGGCATCAAAAGCTCATTGGGCACTATGGGCAATATATCAAACACCGGTTTCCAGATCTGGTAGATCGATATGATCGAAGGTACGCTCTGGATGTGCCGACGGGGGCGCCACATTCATGGAAGTGTGGGTTTCCCCTGGCGCACCATTCATGTACCTGGATCTGTGAACGGACGCTGGATTTTCTGAGACGGCAGGATGAGCGTCCATTTTTTGTACAGTGTTCGTTTCCATTCCCGCATTTCCCGTTTGCACCCCCTTCGCCTTATTGCGATCAGTATGATCCCAATGCCATGGAGTTGCCCGAGCAGCGGGAGGGGGATCTGGAGGGGAAACCATCACATGTAATGGATTATTTTCGGGCGAAGGGTGGAGAAGGTCCGCTTTGTGAGGTGACCGACGCGCAGAAACGGGAAATCGTTGCCCATACATACGGAATGATCGGCCTGGTGGACGATCTGGTCGGGCGGATTCTTGACACGCTGGATGAACTGGCGGTGACGGACAATACGATTGTGGTGTTTTGCTCGGATCATGGGGAATTGTTGTTCGACCACGGGTTGTTGAAAAAGGGGCCGTATCTGTACGAAGGGTTGGTGCGGGTGCCGTTGCTGTGGCGCTGGCCTGAGGGATTGCCTCGGGGGCGAACGGTGGATGGCCTGTTCAGCCTGGCCGATCTGGCACCGACGGTTTTGGAGATGCTGGGGATGAACGCATGGCCTGAAATAGAAGGGCGAAGTCAGGTACCGGTTTTGCGTGGGGAAGCGCAGTCGGTGCGGGATGCTGCGCTGGTGGAATATTACCACGGGCGGAGAACTGCGCGCGATGGGATGCGATTAAAAGCTCTGGTGATGGACCAATGGAAATTGATTCACTATCCCGGTGAACTCTACGGTGAGTTGTATGATCTGGAAGCCGATCCCGGTGAGTTTGAAAATCGATTTGACCATCCTGAAGATGCAGGGGTGCGTGACCGTTTGATGGCTCGCCTGCAGGATGAATGGGTCGAGAGGGACGAGAGTTTTGGACCCCGGCTGTCATCGGCATAGCAGGTGAGGCTGGTGTTGTGATGCAGGGAAGGTGGGAGAACGGCGGTTACACAGGTTTCTATTCATCGGCGGATATCTGCCTGTAGATCATCTCCTATTCGTCTGAGGACTGTTCTGAAGGTGCTGATTTTTTGAGGAGGGATTATGATTAGCGCAGGAGCTACATGTCTGGATATCACACCGCCCTTAGGGACGATGATCCCGGGACTGTTTCACGACCGGTTCGCCGAGCGGGTACACGATCCGCTGCACGTGCGCAGTTTTGTGATGGATCAAGGAGGAGAAGGCGTGGCGATTGTGGTGTGTGATTTGATTGGGGTGAAGCGGGACTATCTGGACCGTGCGAAGGATCGGATTACGGAGGCTATTGGTTTCGGGGCCGAACGGATTTTGATTTCGTGCACCCATACCCACACGGGTGCAGCGACGGGTGACGATGCGTATACGGAATTTTTAATCGACCGGATTGTGGATGCCGTCCGGTTGGCGTGGGAAGATCGGAAACCCGTGGAGGTGAGTTTTGGTCAGGCGTCGGAAGACCGGGTGGTGTTTAATCGTCGCTATCGTATGACCGATGGGTCGGTGCGCACCAATCCGGGTGTAGGAAATCCCGATGTGGTCGAGCCGGTCGGGCCGGTGGACCCGGAGATTGGGGTGCTGTGTTTGCAGGAAGCCGATGGACAGCCGGTTGGTTTGCTGGCCAATTATGCATTGCATTATGTCGGTGCGCCAGATGCCCAGCGTTCGATTTCTGCCGATTATTTCGGGGCCTTTTCCTCCGTGATTCAGCGGATGCGAGACGACCGTTTTGTGGCGGCCCTGGCAAATGGCGCGTGTGGGGACATCAACAATGTGGATGTGCAGGGAGGGAAGCGGCCCCAAAACGACTGTTTTCAGCATTCGGAACGCGTGGCCGGATTGATCGCGGCAGGGGCGATGTGGGCCTGGAACGAGATGGATTTTGCGGACGATGTGCCTATTGACGCGGCGATACAAGAGATCAGTCTGGAGCGCAAACCAAAGCCTTCGGAGGCCGATCTGGAACGGGTGCGGGAAATGGAAGGGAAGGAGAAGGCTACGATGGCCGAGCGTGCTTTTGTCCGGCGGATCACAAAGCGTATGGCCGATGTGCCCGACCAGGTGCAAACGTGGGTGCAGGCGTTGCGCATTGGTGATCTGGGCATTGCAGCCGTGCCGGGTGAGTTAATGGTGGAACTGGGACTGGACTTGAAAGCGCGTTCTCCGTTTGCGCAGACGATGGTGATTGAACTGGCAAACGATTCGGTCGGCTATCTGCCCACTCGTAAGTCCTATGATGAGGGGGGGTATGAGCCGGAAGCAAGTCTGTTTGCGCCGGGGTGTGGGGAGCAGATCACGGATGCGGCGGTGAACCTGCTTACGGAGTTGGCGTGATGGTTTGGGATGAGCGCTATTTCAGTGGCGAACGCTTCTGTTATGCGCCATACTTCACCATCCATAAATAGAAAGTAGCCTTTTACACAATGAATGCCCAACTGAAAGACACCGCTTTAGATTCTTTGACATTTGACAACCGTTTTACGCGCGAGTTGCCGGCCGATCCTGAAACGGCGAACTATCGCCGTCAGGTGATGGGCGCGTGTTATTCTCGTGTGCAACCCACACCAGTCGCTCAGCCGGAATTGGTCGCCTATTCTAAAGAAGTTACCGAACACCTGGATCTGACAGGTGACGCCTGCGAATCTGAGGCATTTGCCCAGGTGTTTGCAGGTAATCACCTGCTGGAGGGTATGGACCCCTATGCCAGTTGTTATGGCGGGCACCAGTTTGGCAACTGGGCCGGTCAGCTTGGAGACGGTCGTGCGATCAATTTGGGGGAGGGCGTGAATCGGCAGGGAGAACGCTGGATTTTACAGCTCAAGGGGGCCGGTCCCACGCCTTATTCTCGCACAGCAGACGGATTGGCCGTTTTGAGATCCTCTGTGCGGGAGTTTTTGTGTAGCGAAGCGATGCACCACCTGGGCGTACCCACCACGCGGGCGTTGAGCCTGATATCCACGGGCGAACAGGTGATTCGAGATATGTTTTACGACGGCCATGCAAAACCCGAACCGGGTGCGGTTGTCTGCCGAGTTGCGCCTTCTTTCATGCGCTTTGGAAATTTTCAGTTGTTCGCATCACGCGGGGAAATGGACGTGTTGCGACAACTGGTGGACTACACGATCCGAACGGATTTCCCCCACCTGGGCGAGCCATCGCCAGAGGTTTACCTGAGATGGTTTGAGGAAGTCTGTCTCCGAACGGCAGAGATGATGGTGCACTGGACTCGGGTGGGATTTGTACACGGTGTGATGAATACAGACAATATGTCGATTCTGGGGCTTACCATTGATTACGGTCCCTATGGTTGGCTGGAAGATTATGACCCCAACTGGACGCCGAATACCACAGATGCCGTAGGCCGACGCTACCGCTTTGGTCATCAGCCACAGATTGCGCATTGGAACCTGGCTCAACTGGCCAATGCGATTTACCCGCTGATTGAAGAGGTCGAACCTTTGCAGCAGGCGCTGGATGTTTATCCGGAGACTTACGAAAAAGGGAGCCAGGTGATGATGGCCCAGAAATTGGGCTTCGACACATTGGAGCCCAAAATAGATGATGAACTTAGCACAGAATTACTGGCGATCTTGCAACTGGTCGAGACCGATATGGCGATCTTTTATCGCAAGCTTGCCGCACTCGATGTGGACGCAGAGCTTCCAGATGATCCGAGCGATGACGCCCTTATGGCTCCGCTGATGGACGCTTATTATACACCCGATCTTTTGACGGGTGAACACAGGGCGCGTATTGGAAACTGGATACGAAATTATAGGATGCGTGTGCGCAAAGAGGGTATCCCTGATGACGTACGTCGTCGCCAGATGAATGCCGTGAATCCGAAGTATGTGTTGCGGAATTACCTCGCCCAACTGGCTATCGATAAAGCCGAACAGGGCGATTATTCTATGGTAAATGAATTGCTGGAATTGCTGCGGCATCCGTATGACGAACAACTCGATCGGGAAGAATTCGCTCAAAAACGTCCCGAATGGGCCCGCCACCGAGCAGGCTGTTCGATGCTGTCTTGCAGCTCTTAATGATCCGGTCGTGTCCGGGACGTGAGGCTCTGTGGGCTGGTGAGATAAAAATAGCTGAATATGCAATGGAGGACTGAAGGGATGGATGCATTGAATTTTGGGACCGCAGTTCGTGATATCACACCTGCCCATCCGGTGTGGGCACATGGGTATGCCAACCGCACTCGCAGGTCGTCCGGCGTTCTGGAACGTCTCTCATTAGGCTGTCTGGCGGTGAGCAACGGTGAGGCAAGGGTGCTGATTTTTGCGCTCGATATGATCGGTGTGAAGACCGATGTTTGCGAAGACCTTTATGCACTGCTGGAGAAAGAGACCGGGGTTGGCTATCCCCATATTCTGATTTCAGGGTCACACACACATTTTGCTTCGGCATTGCACGGGACGACTCTGAGCGATCCAGAGGTTGGCTTTGTGGATCCCGAACCGGACTATGTCGATGAGGTGAAGGTGAAACTGGTCGAAGCGGCCCATGAAGCGCTTGGTACGCTGAGACCGATGCGCCTTGAGACGGCCCGGATACAGGTGCCTCAGGTCGTGTTCAACCGCAGAACGGTGCGCAAGTCGGATGGGATGGTTGAGATGAATCTGCTGTATCCCGAAGATGTATCGCCCTACACCTTCAGTCCTGTAGATTCCGAACTGACCGTTCATCGTATGGTGGATGAGAACGGTGTGCAAGCTGTGCTGGCCAATTTTGGATGTCATCCGGTCACGGGGTGTTCGCCGGATGAGGATACCTATCGGTTTTCGGCCGACTATCCTTATTATATGAGGCAGACCATTGCCGAGGCGTGGCACTGTCCGGTGTTTTTTACCCTGGGTGCTGCAGGAGACGCTGTGCCGATGAACCGAAAAGGCGATAGCCGGGAGCGGATCGGGAGCATTTTGGGCCACGCGGCCGTGCTTGCCGAACGCACGTTTCAGGTCGATCCATCTTTGGATCTGGGTGCCGATTCGGTGACCCTGGATGTCGAGACGATTGTTCAGACCCCTCCTGCGACCGCTGAGGCGGAATATGAGGATGCAAGACGTGTCGTTCTGTCGGCTCAAGAAAAAAAAGGTGACACGTATCGTGAACAGGTCAATACGTTTCGAAAAAAGATGATGGTGTGCAGCAGGGCGCGTCTCTATCCCGAAAACAAAGCCGAGATCAAGGTGCAGTTTGTTCGCGTTGGGAGTACCGTGTTTGTCGGCCTCGGCTTCGAGGTTCTGGCTGAGGCCAGTCTCAAGATGAAGGCACGCTTTCCCAATAGTGTGCTGGTGTCGTGTTGTGGCGGTTACCAGGGCTATCTGCCGCTGGCATATGAGTACGACCGGGGGGGATACGAGGCCACCGAGTCTTCCACCCATTTCGTGCCCGGTACGGCGGATCGAGTGCTGGATGCGGTTTTGCAGTGGATTGAGAACGATGCCAGTTAAGCCTGTGGCTTCAAAAACGGGAGATACATTCTATGAGTGATTCGGATATCCTGGCGTGCTGGCAGGATGGGGGGTGTGTGGCTCCGGTTTCACCCGTGTCCGGACGGACGAACTGTGATCAATACGCCCAATGTGCTGATTGATGCGAATACAGGAGAAAGTCAGCTCTGGTTTGAAGGGTGAAGAGGTCTAACGTCCTGTGTAATCGGCGTTCAGGGGGCAGGATGCCTGACCGTGCAGGCTCAGAAGGGCGAGGCGGGCGAGGCCGTGAAGGAGGAAACCGGGTCCGGTTTGCGACTCGTACCAGTCGATGCCCGAGGCACCTCGAGGCAGGTCGTTCTGGTCGAAGTAGATCTCGACAAGTTCGCCCGCCCGTTCCAGGTTGAGCCAGAGGGGGTCGCCGGTGAGGTCGTGGAGGTCGGCCAGAAGGCCCAGTCCCATGCCGGCATCCATGGCGGGCACCGTGGTGTGGGTTGGAAAGGGTGTTGTAAGATAACACCGGCCGACGGCTTCTGCCCAGGAGAGAAAGCGGTTGTCCTGGGTGAGTCGGTAAGCACACAGGCACAAGAGGGCCGTGTAGCTGGCCGGTGTGCGGCCGTAGTAACTGCCCCAGACGACCATGGTGTGCCAATTGGGCGCGTCTTTTTGGAAGCCGCCGACGAAGACATTTTGGTCGAGGTCGTGGGGGGCGGCCAAGAAGGCGTCGAGGTAAACGCGGGCTCGGTGACGCATTTCGGTGGCGAGTTCGGGTTGGGCCGAATCGAGCAGGTCGGCAGCCTCCAGGAGGCTGACGCCCAGAGAAAGGGTTTGGGAAACGGCGAGAAGATGGTAAGCGAAGTGGCCTTCGTTGGTGCGGCTTTCTGTGTTGAGCAGGCCGTCGGGGTGGCGCTTTTTCCACCAGTAGTCGAGCATTTGTCGGATCTGGTCGATGAACTCGGGACGTTTGGACTGGGTGTAGGCAAACGCCCAGTCGAAGATGTAGAATCCCCCGTGACGAGGAAAGTCGCAGGAGGTTCGGGAGGGGGTGAAGCGCTGATTTTTTTTGTCGATATGGGCGTGGCGGATGTATTCGAGGGGTTCGATTTCCACCCAGTGGTTGTCCAGGCCCTCCGCAAAGCGCTGAATGCAGTCCGGGTTGATGGCGTGGAGTTTTTCCCAGAGCCAGAGAGGGGTGGCCCGGAGGTGGTCGTGGATGAGGCGGTCTGGGGCCTCGGGGTTGTGGTAGATGTAGCTGTTGCCGGGCCGGTCGTCCACAAGGTGCCAGAAGGCGTGTTCCCCCCAGGGGAAGAGGCCGCTTTCGGTGCCGGTGCAATGGGCGGCAAACCGCTTGAGGTACTGGTCGGCCGCCTGCGTCAGGTCTGGCCGGTCCAGGGCATAGCAGGTCTTAAGGGTGACTTCGTCATGCGTCAGGTTGGAACCCAGGTGGGCGCGGTCTCCGTTGCGCTGGCCCTCGATGGCAGGGGGCAGGTCGGTGAGCATGGCCCCGGTGTGGCGGTCGAGCAGCGAAGGGAAGAGGCCCTCATAGGGTTCGGCAGCGTTGACGAGGGCGGTCAGGGCGCGATCCACGCGGTTGAGGATGGTTTCTGGGGTCATGAAGTGATCTCCGTTTTTGGACACTGGGCCACGCCGATGTGGCCATAGATGCCTGCGTTGTCGAAGCGGACCAGGCCGTCACCTGCGCCATAGATGTTGTTCCAGTCGCGGGTGCT